>JAURMY010000017.1 GCA_030830465.1 Alphaproteobacteria bacterium | reverse complement strand
CCAGAACCGAGCGGAACTTGACCACCGATCTCGGCCCGGCGTCCAGAATGATCCCCTCGGCCGGGCATTCATCCGCGCCCACGATGAAACTGCGGGCGTTTTCGGCAAACTTGAACGCGTAAACCACATCCACCGGCAGCACCAATTCGCAGTTGGCGGCCTTGGCCAGTGCCTGAATTTCCCGCACCGTGTCCACCTGATCGGCCTCACACAGGGATTTGCCAATCGCATAGCCATCGGCAAACAGAAAAGTGTTGGCCATGCCGCCACCGATAATCACGGCGTCCACCTTGGCCACCAGATTTTTCAGAACCGCGATCTTGCTTGATACTTTGGCGCCGCCAACGACGGCCACCGCCGGGTGCTTGGGGGCCTCAAGCGCGGCGGTCAGCGCCTTGGTTTCCTCATCCATCAGGGGGCCGGAATAGGCCGGCAACAGGTCGGCAATCGCTTCGGTTGACGCATGGGCGCGATGGGCGCAGGAAAACGCATCATTGACATAGACATCGCCAAGCCGCGCCAGTTGCGCCGCAAAACCGGGATCGTTCTTCTCTTCCGCCGCGTAAAACCGCAGGTTTTCCATCAGGACAACCTGACCGTTCTTCAATGCTTTAGCCGCAGCTTCGGCTTTTGCGCCGACGCAATCGTCGACAAAGCCCACGTCCTGACCCAGGGCCGCGGCCAAAGTCGGGGCGATCGGGGCCAGGGACATTTCCGGCACAACCGCCCCTTTGGGCCGCCCGAAATGCGACAAAACCACGGCCCGCGCGCCGGCATCCAGCAGTGGTTTCAACCCGGCGGCAAAACGCTCGATCCGGGTTGCATCCGTGACCACCCCGTCTTTCATCGGGGCGTTCAGATCGGCGCGCACCACCAGAATGCGCCCCTGAACATCCACATCCCGGATCGAGGTGATCGTCATTACAGGGTCTCCCCGATGACCAGCGCGGTTTTCATCATCTGATTGGTAAAGCCCCATTCATTGTCATACCAGCTGAACACGCGGGCCAGATCGCCGCCCATGACACGGGTCTGAAGCCCGGCAAAATTGCTGGCCGTGTCGGTGTGGTTGTAGTCGATGGAAACGGTTTCTTCCTCGTCATAGGCCAGAATACCGGCCAGCGGGCCTTCGGCCGCCTCTTTGATCACCGCGTTGATTTCCTCAATCGAGGTTTTGCGCTTGGGCTGGAAGTTCAGGTCGATCACGGACACATTCGGTGTCGGAACCCGGATCGCGCCACCGTCAAGCCGCCCCATCAGTTCCGGCAGGACCAGCCCGACCGCCTTGGCCGCACCCGTGGTTGTCGGGATGATCGAAACGGCAGCGGCACGACCGCGATAGGGGTCCTTGTGGCGGCGGTCGAGCGTTGGCTGATCACCGGTATAGGAATGGATCGTGGTCATGTAACCCTTTTCGATCCCCAGACTGTTGTTCAGAACCATCGCCACCGGCGCCAGACAGTTTGTCGTGCAACTGGCCGAGGAAATGATCACGTCTTTCTTGGTGATAACGTCGTGGTTCACGCCATAAACCACTGTTTTATCGGCACCTTTCGCAGGGGCCGAGCACAGAACCCGTTTTGCCCCGCGATTGATATGGGCCATGGCCGCTTCACGGTTGTTGAAAGCCCCGGTGCATTCCAGCACCAGATCAACCCCGTCCCAGTTCAGACGCGCCGGGTCCCGCTCACCGGTCAGTTCAACCGTGTCTCCGTTGATCATCAGCCTGTCACCGAGGGCTGAAACCGTCCCCTTGAAACGCCCGTGAACGGAGTCGTATTTCATCAGGTGGGCATTGGCCTCGGGGCCGCCCGAAGCGTTGATCGCGACCAGTTCGATCTTACCGCCGTAGTTTTCCACGATCATCCGGGCTGCGCTTCTGCCAATCCGTCCAAACCCGTTGATGGCTACTTTCAATGTCATTGCGAACGTCCTTATTTCTTGAGCAGGTTCTTGGCCGCAGCCGCGACCGCTTCGACAGTGATGCCGAAATGTTTGTAAAGCACCTCGGCCGGGGCCGAAGCGCCAAAGCTGTGCATGCCGACAAATGCGCCGTTTTCGCCAAGGATCTTGCCCCAGCCCTGTTCGACACCGGCTTCAACCACAACACGCGGCGCATGGCCCAGAACATCGGCGCGATAGCTGTCGGGTTGGGCGGCAAACAGTTCCAGACAAGGGGCGGAAACAACCACCGCCTTGATGTTGTCAGCGGCCAGCGCGGCGGCGGCCTTCCAGGCGATTTCCACCTCGGACCCGGTGGCGATCAAAGTCACGTCCCTGTCGCCATCCGTGTCGTGCAGAATATAGGCCCCTTTCGCGGTCTTGTTCTCGTCCGCGTCGTCGCGCACCATCGGCAGGCCCTGCCGCGACAGCGCCAGAACCGTCGGCGTGGAATCGCTGGCAATGGCAATTTCCCAGGCTTCGGCGGTTTCGATCACATCGGCGGGGCGGATCACGTTGACATTCGGCATGGCGCGCAAACTGGCCACATGTTCGACCGGCTGGTGGGTCGGGCCGTCTTCGCCAAGGCCGATGGAATCGTGGGTCAGGACATAAGTGACGGGTTGCTGCATCAGCGCGGCCAGGCGGATCGCCGGACGGCAATAATCGGCAAACACCAGAAACGTACCGCCATAGGGGCGAAGACCGCCATGCAGGCTGATCCCGTTCATCGCGGCGGCCATTTCAAATTCGCGGATGCCATAGTTGATGTAGTCGCCCGCGTAATTGTCTTTGTTGACCGCGCTCATCCCCTTGGTGAATGTCAGGTTAGAGCCGGTCAGATCGGCAGAGCCGCCGACCATGCTGGCAATCGCGCCATTGACCACACCCAGCGCCATTTCGCTGGCCTTGCGGGTGGCAACCTTGGGCGCGTCGGCCAGCAATTGCTTTTTATAGGCAGCCATTGCAGCGGCCAGCGGTGCCCGGTCGGTGCCGTTCAGGGCGGCATCAAACCTGTCGGCCTTTCCCGATGTCGCATGGCGCTTGTCCCATGCCGCGCGGGCCGAGGCCCCGCGGGCCGCGGCAATCCGCCAGTCGGCATAAACCCCGTCAGGCACTTCAAACGCCGGATAGGACCAGCCCAGAAAGTCCCGCGCGGCGGCGATTTCCGCATCCCCCAGCGGCGCACCATGGGTGGCGTGGGTGCCCTGTTTGTTGGGTGCACCGAAACCGATGATGGTCTTGCAGGCGATCAGCGACGGACGCGGGTCGGCCTTGGCCGCGGCAATCGCTTTGGCGACGGCCTCATTGTCGTGGCCGTCGACGCGGATTGCGTGCCAGCCCGCCGCCTCAAACCGCGCGATCTGGTCGGTTGAGGTCGAAAGACTGGTTGCCCCGTCGATGGTGATGCGGTTGTCATCCCACAGAACGATCATCCGACCCAATCCCAGATGGCCGGCCAGATCAATCGCTTCGTGGCTGATGCCTTCCATCAGACAACCATCGCCGGCCAGAACATAGGTCCAGTGATCCACCAGATCATCGCCAAACCGGGCGTTCTGCATCCGCTCGGCCAGCGCCATGCCTACGGCGGTTGCGATCCCCTGCCCCAGCGGGCCGGTCGTGGTTTCAATCCCGTCCGCGTGGCCGAATTCCGGGTGGCCGGCGGTGCGATAGCCCATCTGACGGAAATTGCGGATCTGCTCCATGTCCATATCGGCATAGCCCAGCAAATGGTTGACCGCATAAAGCAGCATCGAGCCATGCCCCGCCGACAAAACAAACCGGTCGCGATCCGCCCATTTCGGCGTTGCGGGATCAATGTTGATGAACCGGTTGAACAGCACCGTCGCCACATCCGCCATGCCCATCGGCATCCCCGGATGCCCGGAATTTGCGGCCTGCACCGCGTCCATCGCAAGGGCGCGGAT
>JAURMY010000016.1 GCA_030830465.1 Alphaproteobacteria bacterium | reverse complement strand
CAGACAGATGCGATCCTTGTTCAAAGGTTCGGGGATGATGACATGCTGCACCCGCTTGGGGTTGAAATGGCCCTGTTCGGCCAGATAGGCGACCCCGCCGAAACCACCGGATTCCTCGTCTGCCGTCGCGGATATCTCAATCGCGCCCCGATAGGCGGGATGGGTTGCGATAAAGGCTTCGGCAGCGATGATCGAGGCGGCCAGTCCGCCCTTCATGTCGCAGGTGCCGCGTCCGTAAATGCGCCCGTCCTGAAGGGTGGCGGCGAAGGGGTCAAAGGTCCAGCCGTTGCCGACTTCAACCACATCATGGTGGCTGTTGAAATGCACGCATTCGCCGCTGCCGGCCCCTTCGTGCCGGGCCACGATATTCCAGCGCGGATAGGTGTCGCTGTCGCCCGGCGTGCCATGGGCGCGGATCATTTCGGTCTTGAATCCGGCCCGGTTCAGGCGGGCGTCAAGATAGGTGCAAATCTCGTGATATCGCGTGCCGGGCGGATTCAGGGTGGGAATGCGGATCAGGTCCTGTGTCAGGCCGACCAGATCGTCGCGGCGGCTGTCGATTTCACGCAAGAGTGTCTGAGTCACGGCGGTCCCTTTCCTGTGCCAACAAAGGTTAGACGCGAAGTTTTCCCCGCGCAACTGGGTTGGCGGCCTGCAGTTTGTTTCCAATTCAGAAACAAATTATCGAAAACTATGGCATTGTTGCCAAACCAGTGTTGGCATTAGGATTGCATAACGAAAGGACCGCCATGCCCCTGCCCATTCTCGGACTGCATCACGTCACCTCCAAGTCCTCGGACCCGCGCGGCACCGACCGGTTCTGGCGCGAGGCGGTCGGATTGCGGCGCATCAAACAGACGGTGAATTTCGACAACCCGTCGGTTTACCATCTCTATTATGGCAATGAGGCGGCTGACCCCGGAACCGTGATGACCTATTTTCCCTTTCCCGGCCTGTCGCGTGGTTCGCGCGGCACCGGCGAAGTGGGGTCGGTGGCGTTTCGCGTCGCCAAAGGCAGCCTTGATCTGTGGGAAGCGCGGCTTGAAGCGGCGGGGGCCGGCGAAATCTTTCGCGACACCTGGTTCGGCGAGGATGGTTTGGGATTTGAAGCGCCAGACGGCGACCGTTTCCGCCTGATCGCCAATGCCAAAGGCGGCGGCGGCGCGGTCACGGGATTTCATTCCGCCTGTCTGACACTGGAGGACACCGCCGCCACGGCCACGATCCTTGCGGCATTTGGCTATCGGCAGGAGGCGGTTGAGGGGGCTGTGACCCGGTTTCGTCTGGTGCGTGGCAACGGTGCCGATGTGATTGACCTGGAGGCGGCCCCGGACCTGCCCAAGGCGGTTGAGGGGGCCGGATCGGTGCATCATATCGCCTTTGCGGTGCGCGACCGCGCGGCACAGGACGAAGTGCGCGAGGCAATGCTGGACATGGGCCAGCGGGTGACCCATGTCTATGACCGCGACTATTTCCACGCGATCTATTTTCGCACCGACGGCGGGGTGCTGTTTGAAGTGGCAACCTATGCGCCCGGCTTTGCGGTCGACGAAGACCGGGCCCATCTGGGCGAAAGTCTGCGCCTGCCCAAGCAGCACGAACACCGTCGCGCGGAACTGTTTGAGACATTGGTGCCCTTAGATTAGCGGCGCGCCTGCGGCGCATTGTCTTGTCTTGCCCGACGCCTGCGGCTTTGGGCGCGGAATTGAGTATTTGTAGAACAAAGATGACAGCGTGATCGGTCTGCGAAAAATCGTTCCAACGGGCTTTTAATCGGGTTAGACTGCGCTACATAATGTAAATCGAATTTACTTTGAAAGGGACGTCATGGCCGATTTCGGGGCTCAGATAGAAAAGTCAAAAAAGGACGTAGCGGCGGTGCAGAGCAAGATCGCGGACCTGACCGGCAAGATCGAAGCGGCCCGTGCCAAGATGCAGGCCGGGACCGAAATTTCCATGGATATCGAAAACGCCACTTTGGCCGATGTCCATGCCCATACCGATCTGATGAACGCCAATATCGCCGAGTTGATCATGGGGCTGGACGATGTGACCGCCGGTTTCAGCAAGGATTTCTCGGAAATGCGGGAAAAGACCGGCTGGGAAAGTTTTGTCGGGATATTCAGCGGCGCGAAATCCGAAAGCATGCGTCAGGAGCGGATGCGCACCGCCAGCATTGACGACAAGTTGCAGGATCTGATCAGCAAATCCGACATCATCGTGGCCCTGTTGCAAAACCAGCTTGAGACATTGAACGAGCACAAGGCGCGGGTGGAGGCCAATCTGGGCCAGACACTTGATGAGCGCGAAGCCACCGTCGGCACGCTTGAATCAGTGCGGGCGGAGATTTTGGCGCTGGACCCGAAGATCATCGAACTTGAGGGCAGGATCTCGATGGAGCAGGACGCCGCGAAACGCACCAAGCTGGAAACCGAACTGGCCGATCTTAATGTGAAATATAATGCGATGGTGCAGGACGAACAGGTCAAGCTGGCGAAATCCCAGACCCTGGAGCGCTATATCGAAAGCGGCAAGACCTGGATGGACAGCCTGCAAAATCAGGCGGCGACGCAGATGGTTCTGATCAACAAGTTGCAGACCGACACCAAGCAGCGGGTGGTTCTGTATGATGCCCTGACCAAAAGCCTGAAAACCGCGCAACAGCAGGATGTGGCGCACCGGATCAACGAAATCGGCGTGAAAACCGATCAAGAGGCCCAGACCGCCATGGCGGCGATCGGGTCCGCCACCAATACCCGCATGGCCGAGATGATGGAAAAGCACGAGGACCAGATGGTGTTCGCCCGCAAGGTTCTGGAGGAAAAGGCCAAGGCGGATGAACGCTTCATGCGCCGGTTTGAAAAGATCGTCGAGAAACACGACAAGAATCTTTACGGCGCTTAAGTGGTCACCACCGATCTGACATCGGATTTCCGCGCCCTGGATGACCCGCTGGCGGCGCGGCGCTATTTCGCCAAGTTCGACCGGATTCTGGATCATCTGGATCAGGTGGCCGGGCTGGCCGTGTCCAGTGACCGACTGGGCGCGGTTGAACTGAACGTGCTGCGCGGCTATTTGCAGGCGCTGACGGCGACATTCGAAGCCTTGTCGAACAAATATCTGATGGCCGGGCGCGTGTCGTCCCTGCTGCCGAAAGCACTGAACATCGACACAACCGACAGCGGGTTTCCGGTTTATGCCGAGCTGTTGCAAATGGCCAACGACGCCCATCAGGTCGATCAGCATCTGGGCAGCCTGCCTTCGGCGGAGGACCTGAAAAAGGACATGGTGCGCCATATCCTGAATGAACTGGACGTGCCGGTGAAGCTGCAATTCGCACTGTCCCAGCGGCTCTATTACGAAAGTCTGGCGCGGGGAAATCTGTTCTGGGCGCAAAACGATCCCCAGATCGTCTGGACCGGCAATACCGGCGAGGAGCGGCGGCAATATGTGCTGCACTGGGCCAGTTATGACAGTCAGGTCAATCTGCCCACGGTCTATCTGATGTTGCTGGACGACACCGGCCAGACCGCTTTGCCGCGCGACGGACGGCGCTGGCCGCAGGTACAGGCGCATCTGATGGCGCAATCGGTTTCCGCGCTGAAAATGGTGACCATTGCGCAGGGATTTGACCGGGATTTTGACGATCTGCACCCCAAACTGTTCCGCCGCATTCATCTGGGGCCGATGTATTCCCACACCTATACCCAGCAGAACGGCCCGCTGGCGGGGATTCTGGCCGATGCGAACGGGCCTGTTGGCAATGACTGGGCGCTGGCCTGGACCGTCGAAACCCTGATGTCCGAACGGGTGGAAACCGAACCGAAAGGCTTCTTTTCCACCGTCGAGCGCGAGATTTTCAAGCTGGATCATTTCGGCGGCACCGAGGCCGAAACCGGGGCCAGCGAACTGCGCCGGGCATTGATCCTGCCGCAGCGCCCCTATCAGTTGCTCCAGGAACGCGATCCGCCGGGATTTCGCGGGGTGCGGAAATTCGTGGTCAGCGAAAGCGGCCAGATCTTGAGTTACAAGTAAGGGGATCCGATGAACCAGCCACAAAACCTGATGCAGCTGTCCGAGGATCAGATCCGCGCCCATTACAACAGCGCAATGGCGATGCTGGACGGGTTTGACCACACGCCAAGGATCGCCAGGCCGAAACAGGTTGCACAGACCGAACGCTCGCCGGGCGTACCTGCCCGGCGCAGCCAGTTTCGCACCACAACGCCGGGTCTGGTGACGCGGTCAACCGCGCGGCCCGAAGGGGTGCATCTGATCAACCGTGTGCAGGGCGCTGACGGGCAGGACCCGTTGCCTTCGCCGGTTCAGGCGACCGTATTGCAAAGCCTGCGCCGTGCGTTGGCGGTCGCCCATACGGTCAGCGATCTGTACGAGGACCAGACCGGCCTAGCCGATCTTAAACGAGACAATCTTGCCGGGCGGCTGTCGCCTGCCAAGTCGGCGGAATTTGCCGAAGGGCTGGTCGCGTCGTCGCTGATTTCGTTGTTTGTCTTCGCCAATATGACGCGGTTCCTGCTGGCCGCCCACGCGCCGGAAATGAAACACGGCCTGGAAATCGGCGAGGTGGAGGAGGTCTTGACCGACAACCGTATCGACGCCTTGCACGGCGCGCTGTGGGAGATGGATCAAGACATCGCAACCTTCGCAACCTCTGAGGAAACCCTGATCGCGGTGATCTCGGCCTATTGCGAAAAGCTGATGGAAAAGGTCAGCCTGCGCGCCTCGACCTCGCAGCGGCTGGCAGCGTTTGAAAATGTGGCCTACCGGATCGAGGCCGATGATTTCGAAGTGGACGGTTTCAAGCCTGCCCTTAAGGCGAAATCCTCCAAGCTGACGATGACGTTCAAGAAACCGAATGAGGTGATTGGCAACCACATCGCCAAGTATCAGGCGGTGAAACTGTCCAAGATGCTGATGGCCTATGATTTTGACCGCAGGCTGAACCCTTTTGCCGAACTGGGCGGGTTTATTTTCACCTTCATGGGCGATGGCAAACCCGGCACCGGGAAGACGACCCTGATCCAGATGATGGCCGGGTTGATTTCGGAATATTGCCAGAACGCCGGCTATCCGTTCCGGTTCCAGAACCTGTCGACCGAAAGCATCGACAGCTATCAGGGCAAGTCGGCACAGAACGCCAAGGCCTTTATCAACACGGTGATTGATCCGTCGGTGATCGGGTTCGGCACGATTGACGACATTGACCAACTGGCCGGCAAGCGCGGCGACCGGCAATCCTCGGCCGGGCAGCTGGAAATCACCGCCGTTTTGATGGAAAGCTTTGCCGGGGCCAATACGGTGGTGCGCGGCAACTGTACGTTCGGCATGTTTTCAAACTATCCCGAAAACGTCGATGACGCCTTGCGCCAGCGTGCCGGGGCGCGGTTTTTGGTGGACGGCCCGCAAACCCGCGAGGATTACATCGACATTCTTTATCTGTTGATGGGCAAGAACCACGCGATCCCGATCGGCCAGCATGAGGTTTACGCGGCGCAGGAAATCAAAAAGGCGGTCGCGGAAAGCTTTGCCAGCCATGCCCGCCCGCATGAGGACGGCTTGAAACGGGTGTTTGAACGGGTGCGGGGCGATCTGGGCGATCTGGACACGATTGCCAAGCTGGGCACCTATCTGAAAGGCATTCAGGAGGCCGATGAACGCTTCACCGGCCGCGCGATCAAGAACATCACCGACGCGGTCAAGGTGCGGGCAATGGACATCGAATTGCCGGATGAATGGATGGCGCAACCCGACCTGTTCCTGTTTCAGGACTATGCCACCAAAATGGCCATGCTGCGCGACATGATGCAGCCGATCACGGTCGAGATGGTGGTGCAGGAAATCAACCGCTATGCCGACAGCGAGTTCCGCTATGCCGACAAATCCGACGAGGTGGCAATTGAAACCGCCGTTCGGGATATGGGCCGGATGGAAGAAGCGAAACGGCGGTTTTTGGAGGGGAAAACCTGATATGACAGGCACAACATCAAGGCCAAACGGGCGCAGCGCAGCTGCGCGGGCCCGCCCCCGTTGGGGGGGCGGCAGGCGGGCCCCCTTACAACATATCATCAGGCGCGCGGCGCGACACAGGGTCCATAACCACGAGGCCATGACATGACCGACCTTCTCAACTGGATCGCCCTGATCGCCTTTGCCGCCGGCGCCATCTACGCCGCCCGCTGGGTGGTTCAGCAGGGTCTCGCCCGCTGGAAAGGCCCGGACACGGCGCTGGGATTTGCGTTTTTCTATGTCATGACCCTGGCCACCATCACCGGCCTCAGCTTTGTCGTGGCCTCCGTGCTCTATTACGAAATCCTGTTTCAGCCCGGCTTCATGACCCTGACCGGCCTGCCCGGCGCGATCAAATTCCTGCTGATCTTTGCCGGGCTGTGGTACGCGGCCCTTTATGCCTTCAAGCGGCGCGACGAAATCAAAGGCGACCCGAAACCATGATGCGCCTGATCAAAGCCGGATTGATGTACGGCAACCTGTTTCCGGTGACCTCTACCGCCCTGGTTGAGCGGTACAACCGCGCACTGAAGCACCTGACCGGCAAACAGACCGGACTGACGGATTTTCACATCGATATTTCCGGCTATGCGCCGGAAATCGGCGATGAAATGGGGGATGATCTGTACCTGAACCCCAACGGCTGCAACCGGCAGTTCATCCTGCTGTCGACAAAGCAGAAAACCGCGCCTTTGCTGAACGCGAAATTCTCAACCTCGCGCGATATCCTGCAAAACTTCATCACCGAAAACGAAGCCCAGCTTTTTGCCCTGACCGCGCGGGATGCGGTGGCGGGGGAGCTGGTCAACTCGGTCTATTCGGTCGAGACACCGGCCAAGCTGTTTCAGATCCGCCAGATCGAGGTTGAAGCGGACACCACCGAAAACCATGTGGTGGACGCCAAAACCCTGTTGACCAGGATCGAGCAGTTTCAGACCAAACCCGACGCCTGGTTTGACGATGTATTGATCGCCGAGATGATCACGCTTGCGAAGAAATCAGGTGACATCATCCGCAACCCGATCAGCCTGAAAACCGCGACTTTCCGGCAGGATAATTTCTAT
>JAURMY010000104.1 GCA_030830465.1 Alphaproteobacteria bacterium | reverse complement strand
CGGCAACGGCGGCGCGCCCGCCCGCGGCGCGGTCCTTGGCCACCCAGACCGGACAAAAGGACGAAAGCAGGATCGGTTCATCGCCAACCTCGGCGGCTTTGTGGACACGCTCATTCACCCTGACCGGTCCCGCCGCTGTCCCGCCATAGCCCAGCGAAACCACATGGGGCGTGAACCCGGCCTTTTGCAAATGCCCGGCCAAGGCGATCACCGTCGGCGTCTTGCCGGTCCCGCCGACATTGATATTGCCGACGCAGATCACCGGCACCGGCAGCTTTTCCCATGTCCCGCGCCGCAACCGCCTGCGCGCGGCCCATGTCCACAATGCGCCAACAGGTGCCAGCAGCCGCGCCATAAGTCCCGGCGCATCGGGCGGTCTTTGCCAAAAGGCGGGCGGCTGCATGGTCAGGCCCCCTCGCGCGGCAGATAGTCCTGCAAAAGCTCAAGCGCCCGGTCGGTCACCTCCGCCCCGCTGGAACTGACCTCCCAGGCGGCATGCGCCATCGCCGCCGCTTTGTCGGGCGACAGAACCCGGCCCACCGCCTTGGCCAGCTCTTCGGATGACTTCACCTCGACCGTGGCATGAACATCGGTCAGACGTTTATAGATATCGGCAACCTTGAAAACATGCGGCCCGTGGATGATGGCCGAGCCCAGCGCCGCAGGTTCAAAAGGATTGTGCCCGCCAACCTCGACCAACGAGCCCCCCAGAAAACTGACCGGGGCAATCCGATACCACAGACCCATCTCGCCCAGAGTGTCCGCCAGAAAAATCTGCGTGTTCTGATCCGGCAGTTCCCCCTTGGAGCGCACCGCGATGCGCCAGCCATCCGCCAGCAGTTTTTCGGCAATTTCCGGCCCGCGCTCGGGGTGGCGCGGGGCGATGATCAACAGCAGCCGCTGGGTTGCCCGCGACGCCTGCCTCTGGGCGGCGGCAACCATGTCTTCCTCGCCCGGATGGGTCGATGCCGCCAGCCAGACTTGCCGGCCCGCCAGTTTGGCGGCGATGGTCGCCCGCTCACCCTCGTCACAGGGCAGGGCGGCGGACCCTTCTTTCAGGGTGCCGGTCACCTCGATCCGATCGCGCGGCATGCCCAGCCGGCGCAGGAACCGGGCGGATTGCGTATCTTGCGCCAGCACAAAATCAAACCGTTGCAACAGGGATTTCGCGATGCCCGGAAACCAGCGCCAGCCGTTGTTGGTGGCTTTTGAGATACGCGCGTTGATCAACAGCATCGGCACACCTGCCGCATGGGTTTCATGCATCAAAGCCGGCCAAAGTTCGCTTTCTGTCCAGACCGCCAGATCGGGTTGCCAATGGGACAGAAATGCCCGGATCGAGCGCCGCTCATCGACCGGAACATATTGATGGATCACCTCCTCCGGCAGGCGCCCGGCCATCATTTTGGCCGAAGTGACCGTGCCGGTGGTGATCATCACGTTGATATCAGGCCGCAGATCGACCAGCCGTTTGATCAGTTCAAGGATGGAAAGCGATTCACCGACACTGGCCGCATGAAACCAGACCAGCACCCCCGCCGGCCGTTTCAGGGTGGTTTGCCCAAGGCGTTCATTCACCCGCGCGGGGTCTTCCTTGCCACGCGCCAGACGCGCCTGAATCTGTCGCGCGGCAAAGCCATGCGCGTGCTCGGACAGCGCCAGATAACAGGCAAGACCGATGGATCGCCCCATGATGCGGCTGGCCCCTAACCCAGTTCTTCGGTCGGCCCGGCGGGGGCTTGTTCGTCGCGCAACCGGTGCAGATGGGCGATGAAATACCGCGTATGGGCATTGTCCACGGTGCGGTGCGCGGCGGCCTTCCAGGCATCATACGCGGATTTGTAATCGGGAAAAATGCCGACAATGTCGATCTCGTTGACGTCTTTGAAAACCGCGCCGGACGGATCCACCAGATCGCCGCCGAAAACCAGATGCAGCCGTTGGGTCATTGAATTTCCTTTTGCCAGGGTCATAGCGTCTTACGGCAGATCGGCCCGCAATAAAAGGCCGCACTGAAGGGTCATCCGGCCGAAAGGTGCCGCAAAAGCCCGGCATGAATCAGCGGCGCACCGGCCAGAACCCCCGGATGTTTCGGTGTCGGGTTGTTGAAAATCAGGGGCGCGCCGGTGCGGTCGGAAACCGCGACACCGGCTTCCTGACAGATCAGCGCCCCCGCCGCGATATCCCATTCCCAGGCGTCGCGCAGCGTGACCATGGCGTCAAACCGCCCTTCAGCCACCAGGCCCAACCGATAGGCCAATGAGGGCCGAAAATGCCGGTCAACCGGGGGCACGCCGCCGGGCCAAAGGTCGGGTGCCAGTTGCGGACGGGCCGCCAGAACCCGCGCCTGATCCAGCCCCTCGCGGCCCGAATGGCGCAGGGGTTTTCCGTTCAGCGTCGCCCCCTGCCCCAGACCCGCGCTGTAAAGCATATCGCGCAGCGGCAGGTAGACCACGGCGGCCACCACCCGGCCTTGCTCGGCAATCGCCAGCGAATGGGCGAAGGTCTTGCTGCCGTCAACAAAGGATCGGGTGCCGTCAATCGGATCAATGATGAACACCCGCGCACAGTCCAGGCGCGCCACACTGTCATCTGTTTCCTCGGACAGCCAGCCATAGCCGGGCCGGGCCGACAACAGTGTCGCCTTCAGCATGCGGTCGACTTCCAGATCCGCCTCGGTCACCGGTCCTTGCCCGCCGCCCTTGTCCCAAACCTCGGGCTTGGCCTGAAAATGCCGCCGGGCTATGTCCGCCGCGCGATGGGCCGCGTCCAGCAACAGGGGCAGATCATGCGCCGGCAATGGTCAGGCCCTGCACCAGAAGGCTTGGCACGACATGCACCATATGGCGCCGCGCGTCATTGGCGGCGGTCAGCGTCATCAGCATATCACGCAAATTTCCCGCGATGGTGCATTCATTCACCGGATGGGTGATTTCGCCATTTTCCACCCAATAACCCGACGCCCCGCGCGAATAATCCCCAGTGGTCGGGTTGATCGACGACCCGATCATCGAGGTCACCAACAGACCGGTTCCCATGTCGCGGATCAGGTCATCGCGGCTGTGGCGGCCCGGCGTCAGTTCGATATTGCCCGCCGAAGGCGACGGGGGGGCCGAAGTGCCCCGCGTCGCATTGCCGGTGCTGGGCAGGTTCAGACGCCGGCCGGTGGCCAGATCAAGGGTCCAGCCGGTCAGAATACCATCGTCAATCAGCAGGCGCTTTGCCACCGGCAGACCCTCGGCATCAAACGGACGCGACCCGGAAATGCGTTTCCGCAAGGGGTCTTCGGTCAGGGCCATGCCCCTGGGCAGGATCTGCTGGCCCAACGCATCCCGCAACCAGCTTGACCCGCGCACAATGGAACTGCCGTTGATGGCCCCCAGAATATGGCTAATCAAAGATGAGGACACACGCTCGTCAAACAACACGGGATAAGCGCCGGTGGGCGGCTTTCTGGGGCCGATCCGTGCCACGGCGCGTTCCCCGGCCATTGTTCCGATCCAGTCAGCGGCGGGCAGATCGGCCTGAAAGACCCGGCTTTCGCCATAATAATCCCGTTCCATCTTCAGGCCTTCGCCGGAGATGGCGACACAACTGGTTGACCGCCCCGTGCGCGAATAGCCGGCGGAGAACCCGTTCGTGGCAGCCAGATGAATAGCGTTTGAGGAATATCCGGCCGAAGCGCCCTGAACCTGTGACACGCCCTTAACCGCCAGCGCGGCGGCCTCGGCTGTCAGGGCGTCGGCCTCAAGCGCGGCGGGCAGGGGTTCACCGGACGGATCGGCCAGCTCCAGCGCCTGAACGTCAAAATCCCGCGCCAGTTGTCCAGGATCCGCCAGACCGATGCTGTTGTCCTCGGGCGCTTCCCGGGCCATGGCAACGGCCCGTTCCGCCATTTCCGCAATCGTTTCGGGATTGATGTCCGAAGAGGATACACAGGCCTGCCGCTGGCCGATCATGACCCGAAGACCGATATCAACCCCCTCGGCGCGTTCGGCATGTTCAAGCGTGCCGTGCAACACTTCGATGGACAGCGACCGCCCTGACACGGCGATAGCGTCGGCGCTGTCGGCACCGGCCTTTCGCGCAGCATCCAGCATTGCCTGAGAAAGGTCCTGAAGTGAATCCGCCATGATACCTGCCTCTGCCAGCCGGTTCATCCGGCGCTCGTATTGGGATTAAAGCAATCCTGAAGGGCGGCGCAAGGGCGGCAGGGGCGAATAGCCCGCTGCCGCCTTGCAGATCACTCGGGTTTGATCATCTGGCCGTTGACGGTGACACCGCCCTTTTCGGTGAACTCGACCTCGGTCTCAAGCTCATCATCGCCCACGGGTTTGGCAAATGCCCCGCTCATCGCGCGGATGGTAAAGACCGCATCGTCGGGCACCAGACCCAGTTCCGCCAGCTTGTCCAACAGCCCGAAACCGCCTTTCAGGTTCAGGTGAACCTTGCCAATCGGCTGCGGCATCCCGTCATAGCTGTGCATATTGGCCAGGTTGATCTTGACCTCGCCCTCGCCTTTCAGCCGGGCCCCGCCAAAGGCCGCCGTCAGTTCGTTCAGCGTTACCGATTGCGGCAGGGCAGGCGGCCCTTTCATCCGTTCCAGATTTTCCACGTTCAACAGATCAATCAAAACCAGCACTTTCGCGCTCATATCAATGGCAAAGGTCGCCGGGTCGCGCGGCACGATCTGGCCGGGATCGAACATCGACCAGATTGCCTCGCTGACGGTCAGCCCGCGCAACGCCGTGCGATACCGTGCATTCGCCGGCTCTGAGGATTGCGCCAGCGGAATGGAAATCCCGAAATCCAGTTCGTCATAGGCAAAGTTCAGCGCCGGTATCG
>JAURMY010000103.1 GCA_030830465.1 Alphaproteobacteria bacterium | reverse complement strand
TCGGCCCCGCGACGGCCCGCCTCGGACAAGGCCAAAACCGCCGTGGCCAAAGGCGCGTCCGTTGCGGTTATTCTGGACGGCGTGCGCAAATCCTTCCAACTGGAAAACGCCGAGGAAAGCGTTCTGGACGCCGCCCACAGGGCCGGTCTGGAATTGCCGTTTTCCTGTCAGGGCGGCATGTGCTGCACCTGCCGTTGCAAAGTTGTCAGCGGCACATCCGAGATGGCGGTCAATTACTCGCTGGAGAAATGGGAAACCGACGCGGGCTTTACACTGGCCTGCCAGACCCGCGCGACATCGGATTCGCTGGTTCTGGATTTCGACGCCACCTGAGGCGGGGAATTCTCTGAAAAATCAACCGCGTAAAAGGCCTGAAACAGAGGTTTCGAAGGTGGCTTGACTTTCATTTAGCTATTACGTTAAATAACGTCAACGCAAACAAGAGGCCCACCGTGTCACGGCTGATCGAAACCTTTTCCGCCCTTGGCGACGAAACCCGCTTTGCAATCGTTGAACGGCTGCTGACCGGCGGAGAACTGTCGGCGGGGGCGCTTCAAGATGTGGCCGATATTTCCGCCCCGGCGATCTCAAGGCATCTGAAGGTCCTGCGGCAGGCGGGGATCATTCAACAGCGCATCGACCGGCAAAGCCGGATCTATTCGGTGGTGCCCGAAGCGGTGCAGGCCATCAGCGCCTGGGTCGAATATCACCGCCGGTTTTGGGAGGCGTCGCTGGACCGGCTGGAAAGCGCGATGGAAGCGGAAGGATTGAACGATGGCTGAACTGACACTGGAACGCGTCTTTAAGGCGGCACCGGAAAAGGTGTTTGATTTCATCACCCAACCCGGCAACCTGACGAAATGGTGGGGGCCCGAAGGCATGAGCCTGCCGGACGCCAAGCTGGACTTTACCAGGACCGGCCCTTGGCATTCGGTGATGCAAAACGCCGAAGGTCAGCAGTTTACGGTTTCGGGTCAGGTGACCCATGTGGACCGGCCAAAATCCGTCGGCTTCACCTGGGCCTGGCATGACGACAAAGGCGCGCGCGGCAGCGAGAGCCATGTCACCATGACCCTGCACCCGCAGGGATCAGGCACTGCTTTTACCCTGCACCACCGCGACCTGTCCGACGAGACCAATGCTGCCAATCACAACCAGGGCTGGACCAGTTCCCTGCGCAAGCTGGAGCGGCTGGCCAACGCAACCCCACCCAAATAGGAGAGAGAAATGGCCAAGTTTATTTACGTCTACCACGGCGGCACGGCCCCGCGCAGCCCCGAAGAAGGCCAGAAAGCCATGCAGGCCTGGACCAGCTGGTTCGGCGAACTTGGCGCGGCCTTGCTGGACGGCGGCGCGCCCTGCGGCATGTCGCAAACCGTCTCGGCCAAAGGTGTCGCGGCGGATGGTGGCGCCAATCCGGCATCGGGCTACAGTCTGGTTGAAGCCAAGGATATCGCCGCCGCCGTGAAAATGGCCAAGGGCTGTCCCATGGTGGCGGATGGGTCAGGTTCGGTCGAAGTCGCGGAATGTCTGGCAATGTAGACCCCCAGAAATCCACTTCAAAACCCCGCCTTGCGCGGGGTTTTTTGTTGAACTGGGGCGGTAATCTGTGCCTGACTGCGACGGCAGGGGGGCGAAAAGATGAAACCGGATCCGGATTTGAATGCCGCATATGCGCTGAAAACGCCCGAGGATTCGGTCAGGCTTTATCGGGACTGGGCGAAAACCTATGATCAGGATTTTGCTGCCGATATGGATTATGTCTATCCAACCGTGGTGGCACAGGTCTTTGCCGATTTTTCCACCGGCAAGGCCGCGCCTGTGCTGGATGTTGGCGCGGGGACCGGGTTGGTCGGCGCCGCGCTGGGAAGGCTGGGGACATGGGCGATTGACGGGCTTGATATTTCCGCGGAAATGCTGGAAGTCGCTGCCGCCAAAGGCAGTTACCGGTCGCTTTATCAGGGCGATCTGACGGGCAAGCTTGACCTGCCCGGAGACACATATGGCGGTGTCATCAGCGCCGGGACATTCACCCACGGCCATGTCGGCCCCGATGCGCTGGACGAATTGCTGCGGCTGGCGACGCGGGGGGCGCTGTTCACGCTGGGCATCAATGCGCAGGTTTATGCGGCACAGGGGTTTGCGGCGAAATTCGACACCCTGCACAGCCAGATCACAGGGTTTGAACTGGTGGAACGCGGGATTTACGGCGACAAGGCCAATGCCGACCACGCCGCCGATAAGGCCTTGATCGCGGTCTTTCGCAAGGCTTGAAACACCTCAGTCTGTGGCGGCGAAACAGCCGGCAAAGCCCTGTCCGACCGACACCAGCAGCGCCGGATAGGTATAGACCCCGGCGTCAAGTCCGCGTCCGATCGGGTCAACCCTGCCGACGCGAACGCGGCTGATTTCCAGCAGGGGCAGGGCGCGTTTTTCCTGTTCGGGGTCACGCACAAAGACACAGCTTTGCGCCGTTGCAGCCAAAGCAGCGCGCAAACCGGAGAGGATGCCAAGGCTGGTGGTTTCCTCATCCTCTGCCGTTGCGGCCCCGGTGGCGCTCAGTCCGAACGCCCGTTCAAAATATTGAAATCCGTCATGATACTGCACAAAAACCGGTGCGGTTTGTTTGCCCAAGAGGGTCGAAATCTCGGTTTTCGCGGCGGCGATTCCGGCGAAAGCCGAGGCCTTATTTGCCTGATAGGCGGATGCATTTTCGGCGTCCGCCTGCGACAGAACGGTGGCGATTGCGGCTGTCCAAAGCAACCCGTTTGCCGGGTCCAGCCACAGGTGCGGATCAAGTGCGTCGCGCGGGGTTTGCCCCAGAAACAAACCCGACCGGCGCAGCGGCAGCTTTGTGACCCCATCGACGGCGGACAAATCCACCGACTTGGCCTGCAAATCCGGCCGGATCATCAGTTTGGCCAGCGCCGGAGTGGCCTGTGGACCCAGCCACAGGATCACATCGGCCTGTTCCAGCCTGCGGATATCCGACGGTTTCAACGCGAAATCATGTGGTGAAACCGGTGTTGCGATCAGTTGTTGCACGGCATGAAGGTCGCGCACCACCGCCTGAGCCAGCGCCGTGACCGGCGCAATATCCGTAATGATCGACAAATCGCGTCCCTGTGCGGCGGGTGCGCTCCACAGAAAAACCGCGATCAGAAGTCCCCGCAATCCCATTTCAGTCCCCTTGCCTTTGGTGCTTTGATGGTCCTATAATCGATATGTTATAAAGTAACAATACCGGGATGAAAAAATGCAAGGCGACGCGCTGGCAAATCCATTCATCAAGCACAATCATCGCCGTTGCCGCGACAGCGGCCTGCGCGAGGCAAAGGCCTATTGCAGCGAAAACGGTCTGCGCCTGACACCGGTGCGGGCCCGCGTTCTGGAGATCATGCTGGAAGCGCATCGCGCCCTTGGGGCCTATGATATTCTGGAACGGTTGCGCGCGGATGGTCTGGGCGGCCAGCCGCCTGTCGTCTACCGGGCGCTGGATTTCCTTGTGGCGCACGGGTTTGTGCATCGGCTGGAACGATTGAACGCCTTCACTGCCTGCGCCCATCCCTCGGAGGATCATGAGGCGATGTTTCTGATCTGCGGCGATTGCCACAGGGTAGCCGAAGCGCCGCTTGCGCCTTTGACCGGCAAGATTGACGGCATTGCCGTTTCGATGGGGTTTGATGTCAGCGCGCGCACCGTCGAAGTGGTCGGGCGCTGTCCGTCCTGTCAGGTGCCGGCATGACGCAGCCCTTGATCAAAACCGAAAACCTGAGCCTGACGTTCAACGGCCGGCAGGTTTTGCAAGCGGTGAATTTCGCGATCAACCCGGCGGAAATCGTGACCATTGTCGGGCCGAACGGTTCGGGCAAATCAAGTTTTCTGAAAAGCCTGATCGGGGCGGTCCTGCCCCAGACCGGCCGGATCATCCGCAAGCCGGGTTTGACCATCGGCTATGTGCCGCAAAAGCTGCATCTGGATGAGGCTTTTCCGATGACAGTCGACCGGTTTCTTCGCCTGGCAGGAAAAAGTTCGGCTGCGGAACGCAACGCTGTCCTGTCGCGCGTCGGGCTGCCCGAGGCGAAGACCTGGCAAATGGCGGACCTGTCAGGCGGGCAGCTGCAGCGGGTGTTGCTGGCCCATGCCCTGATCGGCAAGCCCGATCTTTTGGTGCTGGACGAGGCGGCGCAGGGGCTGGACCAGCCGGCGGTGGCAGGGTTTTACCAGCTGATCGAGGCCGTTCGTCAGGAAATCGGCTGCGCGGTTCTGATGGTCAGCCATGATCTGCATGTGGTGATGGCGGCCTCGGACCGGGTGATCTGCCTGAACGGGCATGTCTGTTGCGAAGGAACGCCGACCGTGGTGTCGGGTGCGCCGGAATACCGCCGCCTGTTCGGGCATGGCACGGCCGGGGCACTGGCGCTTTATCAGCACGAACATGACCACAGCCATGACCACGATCATGCGGGCCATCACCATGGATGAGTTTCTGCTGCGCGTGGTTCTGGCCGCCATTGG
>JAURMY010000102.1 GCA_030830465.1 Alphaproteobacteria bacterium | reverse complement strand
TAACAAACGTAAAACCTTGTCGGTTAGTTCCGTGGTGTACTTTTTCACCATGTTCTCCCTCGCCGCATATTTTACCTTTGCCGCCGTGCAGGGCGATTTCGGACTGTTCCGACGCGTGAAAATTCAGGCACAGGAACAGGAATTGTCGCTTCAATTGTCCGCACTGAAAACTGAAGTCGCTGTAATGGAAAACAAGACTCGCCGCATGTCAGATACTTATCTGGATCTGGACCTGTTGGACGAGCAGGCCCGTAAGGTGCTGGGCCTCGCCCGTGGCGATGAAATTGTGATCCGATAGTCCTCCAAAACACATGATATTACGGCAACAATCCCCGAAAGGGGATTTTTTTTGCATTCTTCGCGCCAATGCTGTAAGAAATGGTTTAGTATTAAACTATTATTGCGAAACGCAGGAGTGACGCAACTATGGCCAGCCCTAAAACCGACAAGAAATCCAATAGTTCCAAGGCGGAACTGCTGGGATATTACCGCGAGATGTTGCTGATCCTTCGATTGGAGGAAAAGGCTGGCCAGTTATATGGCATGGGTCTGATCGTCGGCTTCTGCCATCTGTATCTCGGTCTGCAAGCGGTCGTGGTTGGGCTGGAGGCGACCTCCAAGGACGGCGATCAGCGGATCACCTCTTATCGCGATCACGGTCACATGCTGGCCTGCGGCATGGACCCAAAGGGCGTGATGGCCGAACTGACCGGGCGCGAGGGCGGCTATTCCAAGGGCAAGGGCGGCTCGATGCATATGTTTTCGGCTGAAAAGCGGTTTTACGGCGGCCATGGCATCGTCGGCGCGCAGGTGCCGCTGGGCGCAGGGCTGGGTTTTGCCAACAAATATCGTGGCAACGACAACGTGTCCTTTGCCTATTTCGGCGACGGCTCGGCCAACCAGGGGCAGGTCTATGAGACTTTCAACATGGCGTCATTGTGGAAGCTGCCGGTGATTTTTGTCATTGAAAACAACCAGTACGCCATGGGAACCGCGATGAAACGCTCTACTTCGTCACCGGATATCTACACCCGCGGCCAAGCCTTCGGCATCCCCGGCGAAGCGGTTGACGGCATGGATGTTCTGGCTGTCAAAGCGGCGGGCGAAAAGGCCGTGGCCCACTGCCGCGCCGGACAGGGCCCCTATATTCTGGAAATGAAAACCTATCGCTATCGCGGCCACTCGATGTCGGACCCGGCGAAATACCGCACCCGTGAGGAAGTCCAGAAAGTGCGCGAGGAAAAAGACCCGATTGATCACGTCCGCGACCTGTTGGTGCAAGGAAAACACGCGACTGAAGAGGATCTGAAAGCCATCGACAAGGACATCAAGGCCGTCGTCAACGAAAGTGCCAAATTCGCCCAGGAAAGCCCGGAACCGGCGCTGAGTGAATTGTGGACCGATATTTACGCGTAAGGAGAAAGATCCATGGCAACCAATATTCTGATGCCCGCCCTTTCCCCGACGATGGAAGAAGGCACTTTGGCAAAATGGCTGGTGAAAGAGGGCGACAGCGTTTCGTCCGGCGATATTCTGGCCGAGATCGAAACCGACAAGGCAACAATGGAATTTGAAGCGGTTGATGACGGTGTGATCGGCAAGATCCTGATCGCCGCCGGCACAGAGGGTGTGAAAGTGAACACGCCGATTGCGGTGATCCTGGACGAGGGCGAAGACGCCTCTGCCGCCCCTGCCCCGGCGGCTGCCCCTGTCACCGCTGCGGCTTTGGCCCAACCTGTGGCCGCGGCCCCCGCGCCCGCGCCGGTTGCGGTTCAAACGGTCGAGGAATATCCCGCCGGCACAAAAATGCGCAATATCACCGTGCGTGAAGCCCTGCGCGAAGCCATGTCCGAAGAAATGCGCAGCGACAAAGACGTGTTCCTGATGGGCGAGGAAGTGGCCGAATATCAGGGCGCTTACAAGATTTCCCAAGGCATGCTGGCGGAATTTGGCGCCGAACGGGTGATTGACACGCCGATCACCGAACACGGCTTTACCGGGATCGCGGTCGGCGCGGCATTTGCCGGCCTGAAGCCGATTGTCGAGTTCATGACCTTCAACTTTGCGATGCAGGCGATTGACCATATCATCAACTCTGCCGCCAAGACGCTTTATATGTCCGGCGGTCAGATGGGATGCCCGATTGTGTTTCGGGGTGCCAACGGGGCGGCGGCCCGCGTGGGCGCGCAGCATTCGCAGGATTACGCGGCTTGGTATGCTCAGATTCCAGGCCTGAAAGTGGTACAGCCTTATTCCGCCGCAGATGCCAAAGGCCTGATGAAATCCGCAATCCGCGACCCGAACCCGGTTCTGGTGCTTGAAAACGAAATCCTGTACGGGCGGTCATTTGACGTGCCCGATATCGAGGATTTCACCGTGCCTTTGGGCAAGGCCCGGATCTGGCGCGAGGGCGGCGATGTCACCATCGTCAGTTTCGGCATCGGGATGCAATATGCACTGGAAGCAGCAGGCAAGCTGGCCGCCGAAGGCATTTCCGCCGAAGTGATCGACCTGCGCACAATCCGGCCGATAGACTATGAAACCGTTTTGGCCAGCGTGCGGAAAACCAATCGCTGCGTCACCGTCGAAGAAGGCTTCCCGGTCTGTTCCATCGGCAACCACCTGTCGGCCAAGATCATGATGGAGGCGTTCGATTACCTTGACGCTCCGGTCGTGAATTGCACCGGCAAGGATGTGCCCATGCCCTATGCGGCGAACCTTGAGAAACTGGCGCTTGTGACCACAGCGGAAGTGATCGAAGCCGTAAAATCAGTGACCTACCGGTAGGAGAGCGATCATGCCCACAAATATCCTGATGCCCGCCCTTTCGCCCACAATGGAAGAGGGCACGCTGGCAAAATGGCTGGTCAAAGAGGGCGATACCGTCGCCTCTGGCGATCTGCTGGCCGAAATCGAAACCG
>JAURMY010000101.1 GCA_030830465.1 Alphaproteobacteria bacterium | reverse complement strand
GCGGGATCGAGTTCGGCGTCGCCAACCTGCAAGAGGTCAACTATGCCGTCACCGGCGAAGCCTGGTGGAGCGGCAACAAGAACGAAAACCTGCGTATCGTTGGCATGTTGATGCCGCTGAACGAAGCGATTTTTGTGCGCAAAGACAGCGGAATCATGAAAGTGTCTGACCTGAAGGGTAAGCCGATGACGGACGGCTATACCGCGCAGAACACCATCCTGCCGCAGCTTGACGCGATCTATGCTACCGCCGGAATGAGCCGTGCCGACATGACCGGCGTCAGTGTTGCCTCGGTCGTGGCCGGGGCGGATGCCTTTATCGCGGGGGACACTGTTGGTTTCATCTTTGCCCATGGTGCCGGCAAGGTGCGTGAGGCCGATGCCGCCGTTGGCGGTCTGCGGGCGTTGACGGTCGAGGATTCCTCGGATGCGGCGCTGGCTGCGGCCAGAAAATCCTGGCCGACGGCCTCGTTCGTCACGATGAAGGCGGGATCGGCACCCGGTGTGCTGGAAGACGGTGTTTACATCTCATTCCCGCAGGTCGTCTTTACCCATGCGGGTGTTTCGGATGATGTGGTCTATGCGATGGCCAAGGCCATGTATGAAGGCAAGGGTGAAATGGTCGCCACCTTCAAACCGTTTGGCGCGTTCAATCCGAAAGACATGCACGGCGATCCGGGCGTTGCCCAGTTCCACCCGGGCGCATTGAAGTTCTTCGCTGAAGTCGGCCTGAACTGAGGATTGCCAGATGGCCGGTTCCATCACCGGAGGGGCCGTTCGCGGCCTCTCTCCCCGAATTTGGCGGCCTGTGGCGGATGGTCTGGCGATTGCGCTGATCGTTGTGGCGACGGCGTGGTCGCTGAACGTGCCGCGTTATTTCGGGCTGGGGTTTTATCCGCAACAGATTTTTGCCGTCATTCTGGCCTGTACCCTGGCCATTGCCTTTCTGACCCTGCCAATGAAACGCGGCGACGAGCGGGGGACGGTGCCGTGGTATGACGTTGTTCTGTCCGCGGTAGCAATGATTTCCGGGCTTTATATCGCGGTCAACTACCCCGAACTGGTGTTGCAGATCTTCAGCCGTCCGGTCGACGTCTGGTTGCCCAGTCTGGTGGCGGTTCTGCTGGTTTTGGAGGCGTTGCGCCGGGCGACCGGTTGGGCGCTGGTTATCATCATTTCGGTTTTTCTGCTTTACGCGTTGTTTGGCGATATTGTGCCCGGCCGGTTGCAGGGCCGCCCCCAGCCCTGGCAGTTGCTGGCCGGCTATATGGCCTTTGACAGCAATGGTATTCTGGGCCTGCCGATGTCTGTGGCGGCAACCGTTGTGATTGCCTTTATCCTGTTTGGCAGCCTGCTGGCGACCACCGGCGGAACCCGGTTTTTCACCGATGCGGCGATGTTGGGCATGGGGCGTTATCGCGGCGGGTCGATGAAAATCGCGGTTCTGGCCTCGGGGCTGTTTGGGTCTATTTCCGGATCCGCCGTGGCCAATGTTGTTGGCACCGGGGTCATCACCATCCCGATGATCAAGCGGGACGGCTATCCCGCCCACAAGGCCGCCGCGATTGAGGCCGTGGCTTCGACCGGGGGCCAGTTGATGCCGCCGGTGATGGGGGCGTCGGCCTTTTTGATGGCTGAATTTCTGGCGGTGCCTTATTCCACCATAGTGATTGCCGCGCTTGTTCCGGCGTTGCTTTACTACGTTGCCCTGTTCATTCAGGCCGATCTGGAAGCGGCAAAGATGGGAATATCGGCCATCCCGAAAGAGGACATGCCTTCTTCCAAAGGGGTGATTGTCGGACTGCATTTTGCCTTTGCCTTTGCCGCGTTGATCTATGCCCTGTTCGTCATGCGCTGGCAGCCGGACCGGGCGGCCTTTGTCGGGGTCGTTTCGCTGGCGGTCACGTCGCTGATCTTCGGTTATCAGGGCGAGCGCCCGACATTGAAAGCCCTGTTCGGAACCCTGGCCATCACCGGCCATGCGGTGGTTGAGATCATTCTGATCTCGGCGGCATCGGGTCTGGTGATCGGAGTGCTGAACGTGACGGGGCTGTCGTTCAACCTGACCTATCTGCTGGTGCAGATCGGCGGCGGTTCGGCGGTGGTTCTGTTGGCCCTGTCGGCGATTGTCTGCATCATTCTGGGCATGGGGCTGCCGACGCTTGGGGTCTATGTCTTGCTGGCGGCGCTGGTGGCCCCGGCCCTGATCCAGGTGGGAATCGAGCCCATTGCCGCGCATCTTTACGTGCTGTATTTCGGCATGATGTCGATGATCACCCCGCCGATTGCGATGGCGGCTTTCGCCGCGGCCTCAATCGCGCGGGCACCGGCCATGGCGACCGGCTGGGCCGCGGTAAAATTCGGCTGGTCGGCCTATGTGATCCCGGTGCTGTTCGTGTTTTCACCGACCCTGATCCTGATCGGCGCGCCAATGGATATCGCGGTTGCGATCCTGACGGCGGTGATCGGGGTCTGGCTGATTTCGGCGGCATTGGCCGGGTTCCTGTCAGGCCGTCTGTCGCCGGTCATGCGGGTCTTGTTCGGGGTGTTCGGGTTGATGGCCTTGATCCCGGCGCAGGCTTTTCAGGGTGCCTATGTGACCGACCTTATCGGTGTTGCGGGCGGTGTTGCCGTCATGGCGCTTGATCTGGCGCGGCACCGGGCGAAAGCGGGGGAAAGATGAGCGGAACCAACTCAGCCGCGCGGATTCTGGCGATACTGGACGTGTTCACCGAGGACAGGCTGGAGTGGACACCGGACGAGCTGATGGCCGAACTGGGTTACAGCCGCCCGACTTTGTACCGCTATCTGAAATCTCTGCGCGAGGCGGGTTTGCTGACATCCCTGCCCAATGCCGGTTTCACGCTGGGGCCGCGCGTGGT
>JAURMY010000100.1 GCA_030830465.1 Alphaproteobacteria bacterium | reverse complement strand
TGTAGCGGAACGGATTTTCGTATTTCGGCACCCCGCCGCAATAGGAAATGAAGCTGATTTCAGCAGCCGGATCATAGGCTTTTGACGCCCGCCAATCGGCAACCAGCCAATGCGCCATGGAATGGTCTATGCCCGGATCAAGCCCGACCTCGTTCACTAGTGCCAGACCGGCGGCCTTGGCCTTGTCATCCAGCGCGCGCATTTCCGGCGCGATATAGCTGGACGAGACGAAATGCGCGCCCTTGGCCAGACACAGTTCGGCCAGCGGCACATGCCAGTCGCCGGGCAGCATGGAGATCAGCACATCGCCCTTGGCCAGAACGGCGGTGACCGCCTCCATGGAAAAGGCGCGGATGTCTTTGGTCAGATCGCCCACCGCCTTTTGCGCTTTGTCAACTGAACGGTTCCAGACCACAACCTTGTGGCCGTTCTTGATCAGGCGGCGAATGCCGGGGACAGCGGACAGGCCGGTTCCGACCCAGTGAATGGTGGTCATGTGAAATCCCTTTCAGGCGGTGTGTGTGTCATAAATCTTTTTGGCGCGGCCCCAGACGCCGGTATCGATCCGGTTCAGCGTCAAAAGCGACGGCAGCAGTTGCGCGGCATAGTCCTCGCTGCTTTCAACCGGCAGCATCGAGGGCAGATTGTCAATCGCCATGACGTCAAGCTTGGGACGGTCGGCCACCCGGACCACCGGATCGGTGAAACTGGTTGCATGGCTGTAGATCGGGATCGGGTTATAAGCACTGTTGGGATCGCAGGACACATCGGCAATCACCGTCAGGCGGCGCGGCGCGGTCAGGGCGGATTTGGGTACAAAGACCGGAATGCCGGGGGCGGAAAACACGCAATTGACGAACAGGCTGTGGTCAAGGATTTCCGGGAAGGGCCCGCCCGAGGCGGTTTCCGCCATATCCCAAAGCGTGGTTTTCAACCCCATCGCGGTCAAACGATCCGTGGCCCCTGTGCCGACCCGCCCCTTGGCGCCGATGATGATGGCGTTCGGCCGATCGGCCCCATTGGCCAGACCTGCGGCCAGATCGCCCGCCAGATCGGCCAGCAAGGCATCCTTATCGGCAAATGGCGCGACCGAGGCCGGACCGGGAATATCCCCGGCCTGCTGCGCCGCCCAAACCTTTAACCCCATCGCTGCACCGGCATAACCGGCCCAATAGCCGAAAGCCGCCACCCGGCGGCCATCCTCTGCGGTCAGATATTCCAGATCGTAAAGCGCACCGCCGCCCGCCTTGAACCGCGCCAGCAGGGCCGGGCCGTCGGCCTGTCCCTTATAGGCATGGCCAAACATGATATGGCGGTGCGGCAGGGCAGTGCCGTCTTTGGGCAATTCCTTCAGACCGAAAATCACCGCATCGCGCGGCGCGTCCGGCCAGCTGTTTTCCGCAGCAATGGCCGCCCCCGCATCCGCATAACCGGCCAGCGGAATCGCCCGGCAGGAACTTTCTTCAACCGTCACCTGAAACCCGGCCGCCAACAGGGCCTTGACGCCTGCCGGTGTAATCCCGACGCGCTGCTCGCTTTGCCGCTGCTCGGCCCGAACCCAAAGATGCATATGTGGTCCACTCCAATATCCTGCGGCAGCAATAACCAGCGACAAGGCAAAAGCCAATGCCCCTCTCTGTTCCGAAAATACTCCGGGGGGTCGCGGGGGGCAGCGCCCCCCGCCCGGCCCAACCGGAACGGCCAAAGGCCGCTTCCGGGCGGGAGCCATCGGGCCCTCTCTTTTCCGGCCCCTCTTGGGCGGTTTCAGCCGGTCGAGTGTCGGGTTTCTGAATTGCCCTTGGTCGCTTCCGTGGTCTAAGTAAAGCCACTGACCTGCCTTTGGGAGACTTCCGATGTCTGACACGATCCGCTTCACCCTAGACGGAAAAGCCGAGACAGCCGCCAAAGGCGAAACCATCTGGGAGGTCGCCAAACGCAGCGGCACGGCGATCCCGCATCTGTGCCACTCGGGCCAGCCGGGCTACCGGTCCGACGGCAATTGCCGCGCCTGTATGGTGGAAATCGACGGCGAGCGCACTTTGGCTGCCTCCTGTATCCGCACACCGACCGAGGGCATGGTGGTGAAATCGCAATCCGCCCGCGCCACGTCGGCGCGCAGGATGGTGATGGAATTGCTGGTCGCCGACCAGCCGCCGCAGGACAAGGCACATGACAAATCCAGCCATCTTTGGGACATGGCCGCCCAACAGGGCGTCGTCACCAGTCGCTTTCCAAAACTGGAAGAAGGCCGCATTCCCTTGCTGGATGACAGCCATGTCGCGATGCGGGTCAATCTGGATGCCTGCATTCAGTGCAATTTATGTGTCCGCGCCTGCCGCGAGGTTCAGGTCAACGACGTAATCGGCATGGCCGGCCGCGGCCATGATGCCTATCCGGTTTTTGACATGGCCGACCCGATGGGCGCCTCGACCTGTGTGGCGTGTGGCGAATGCGTACAGGCCTGCCCGACCGGCGCTTTGATGCCCGCCACGGTTCTGGACGCGGCCCAGATTGGCGACAGTGCAGATTATGACAGCGAAGTCGCCAGCGTCTGCCCGTTTTGCGGCGTCGGCTGCCAGATTTCCCTGAAGGTCAAGGATGGCAAGGTCAAATATGTCGAAGGTCTGAACGGCCCCGCGAACGAACAGCGCCTGTGCGTCAAGGGCCGGTTCGGGTTTGACTATATTCACCACGATCACCGGATCCTGAAACCGCTGATCCGCCGCGATGACGCGCCCGCCAAAGGATTGAACGTCGATCCCGCCAACCCCTTCACCCATTTCCGCGAAGCCAGCTGGGATGAGGCGATGAGCGTCGCTGCAGGCGGCCTGGCCCGGTTGCGCGACGAAAAGGGCGGCAAATCTGTTGCCGGTTTTGGCAGCGCCAAATGCACCAATGAAGAGGCTTATCTTTTTCAGAAACTGATCCGTCAGGGCTTTGGCCATAACAACGTCGATCACTGCACACGGTTGTGTCACGCCTCATCCGTGGCGGCGCTGATGGAGAATGTCGGCTCGGCCGCGGTGACCGCGACCTTCAACGAGATCGAAAACGCCGATGTCGCCATCGTGATCGGGGCCAACCCGATTGAAAACCATCCGGTTGCCGCCACCTATTTCAAGCAATTCGCCAAACGCGGCGGCAAGCTGATCGTGATGGACCCGCGCGGGGTTGGTCTGGGCCGGTTCGCCACCCACCGGGTGCAGTTTCGCCCCGGTGCCGATGTCTCGATGCTGAACGCGATCATGCATGTGATTGTCGAGGAAGGGCTTTATGATCAGGCCTATATCGAGAAATACACCGAAAACTGGGAAGCCGAAAAAGAGCACCTGA
>JAURMY010000003.1 GCA_030830465.1 Alphaproteobacteria bacterium | reverse complement strand
CGCGCCGTCGGCCCGCATCGTGCCTTTGGTGTCCATAAGCCGGTAGCAGGGGATATTGCCGCGCTTGGCAACGGCATAGTCGTTGAAGTCATGCGCGCCGGTGATCTTCACCGCACCCGAGCCGAAATTATTGTCGGGATAGTCGTCGGTGATGATCGGGATCAGGCGGCGATGCGCCTTCGGGCCTATCGGGATTTCGCACAGCATGCCGACAATCGGCGCATAGCGTTCATCCGAGGGATGGACCGCCACCGCGCCGTCGCCCAACATGGTTTCAGGCCGGGTCGTCGCGATGGAGATATAGTCGCGCGTTTCGCGCAGGGTCACGTTGCCGTCTTCATCTTTCTCGACATAGTCATAGGTCTGCCCGCCCGCCAAAGGATACTTGAAATGCCACATATGGCCGGCGACCTCGATATTCTCGACCTCAAGATCGGAAATCGCGGTTTCAAAATGCGGGTCCCAGTTGACCAGCCGCTTGCCGCGATAGATCAGGCCCTTGTTGTACATATCCACAAAGACCTTGATGACCGCGTCGTGGAAATTCGGCGCGCCCTTGCCCGCATCCGGGTCGCCCTTGGCCCCGCCCATGGTGAAGGCCTCGCGCGACCAGTCGCAGGACGCGCCCAGCCGTTGCAATTGCCCGATGATATTGCCGCGCGATTTGACTTTTTGCTGCCAGACCCGTTCGATAAAGGCCTCGCGGCCCATTTCGCGGCGGCCGGGTTCCTGATTGGCCGCCAGTTCGCGCTCCACCACCATTTGCGTGGCAATGCCCGCATGATCCGTGCCGGGCTGCCAGAGAGTGTCAAAGCCGCGCATCCGGTGCCAGCGGATCAGGATATCCTGCAACGTGTTGTTGAACGCATGACCCATATGCAGGCTGCCGGTCACGTTCGGCGGCGGGATCATGATCGAAAAGGCTTCGGCCCCCGGCTTGGCATTGGCCCCGGCCCGAAAGGCCCCGGCCTTGTCCCAAGTCTTGGCGATCGCTGCTTCGGCGGTGGCAGCATCGAAATTCTTTTCCATCGGCATAGGGGCCAGTCCTTGGGGTTATTGTCGCGTTTCCGCTCTTTAGCCCGCAAGGCGGCCAAGGAAAAGGGGCCTATGCGCGCGCCCGCGCGAACCTGTCGTTGAAATAGCCGATCATATGGGCCCAGCCTTCATCCGACCAGTGATCCGTCAGGCTGGCATGCTTGTTCCCCGGCAACTGGTGGATGGTCACCAGATCGCCGAATGCTGCGGCAATCGCGTCTGTCTTTGCGGCGCTGCACAATCTGTCACCGGCATAACGCATCGCCATCGCACCACCTTTGGCGCGCATGCCCGCTTTGGCAGCCGCAAGTTCACCGTCACTCATGTGAAGGGATGCGCTGTTGAACAAGGGCAGACTGGGCTGGGCCGCTACGCCGCCCAAAACGGCCTCATCCGCCATCAAAAGCAGGGCAAACCCGCCGGTCAGACACATGCCCAGTGTTCCGACCTGCTGTCCGCCATTGCGATCGCGAATGTCGCGGCACAGAGCCGCCATCCAGCGGGCAATCGGGCTCGACCTTTGCGCCGCGAACAGGTGAAACTCGCGCCGCATGCAAAACAGTCGCGCCAGATTGCGACCGAACTGGAATTTCCCCAACGGCCCCAGAAAATGCGGCAGATAGACCCTATAGCCCTCAGCGGCGATCTTGCGCGCCAGATCGGCGGTGCTTTGCCCGATTCCCGGCAACTCCTGCCAGATCACGATCGGCGGCCCCTCGCCCAGGAAATAGACCGGATGGCTGACGCGATCCGCACCGTCAAGCGGCCCTTCAAAATCATAGCGGTCAAATCCGTCCAGTACCGTCATATCAGCCCCCCTTGTTGCCTCCCTCTTTATCACAGCTTTGTCTTTGTTCCAAAAATATCCTTGGGGGTCGCAAGGGGGCAAAGCCCCCCGCGCGCCTTGGCAATGGCGCTTTACTGTCCCCGATCAATCTTTGTCGCCAGATGCACCAGGCTTTCCGACGAGATCACCCCGTCCAGACTGCAAATCTCATCCAGAAGATCGTCAAGTTCGACCGTATTGGCACAGGCCAGCAAAACGATCAGATCAAACCGGCCCGATGTGGTGTGCGCCTCAACCACCTGGGGATAGCGGCGCAATCTTTGGGTCAGCGGGATCGTCGCCTGCGGGGTGATATGCAGCAGAACCGTTGTCTTGATTCGATCCAGCCGAAATTTTTCGCCCAGCCGGATCGTGTATCCGGCGATGACCTTTTGCGCCTCCAGCCGGTCGATTCGCGCCTGTACCGTGGTCCGGGCAATCCCCAGTTGGCGGGCAATGGTTGAAACCGTCAGGCGCGCGTCCGCCGACAGCATATTCAGCAGTTTCTGGTCAAGGTCGTCCATTTGCAATTTACCCGAAGTTTCGTCATATTGACGATAAATACCGTCATTTGGACCAAAAAAACAAATGATTTTGTCGGGTTTACCCCCCATATACGCGCGACGATTCACCTGCGAGGCCCCAATGAACTATGCCCAGAACGAGTGGAAAAACCCCACCCATTACCTCACCACTGTAAAGCCCGAAAATCCGGTGCATTTTTTCTGTCCGGAAACCCTTCAGGCCCAGGCCAAACGGTTTTTGGAAGGCTTTCCGGGCTTTGTGACCTATGCGGTGAAATCCAATCCGGATGAGCAGGTTCTGACCAATCTTGTGGCCGCCGGCATCCGCGGTTTTGATGTCGCCTCGCCGGCCGAGATTCGCACCATGCGCCGCCTCGCCCCGACGGCGGACCTGCATTATAATAACCCGGTGCGCACCCGCAGCGAACTGCGCG
>JAURMY010000099.1 GCA_030830465.1 Alphaproteobacteria bacterium | reverse complement strand
CATGATCCTTAATGCGCTGGACAAAAGCGGCGATGTGATTTTGCAGGAAACTTACTATTCGGTGGGTGGCGGTTTTGTGCTGACCGAGGCGGAACTGGCCCGCGACAAGGGTCTGAAAGTGCCGACCAACGTGCCCTACCCGTTTAAAACAGCGTCTGAAATGGTCGATATGGCCGAGGCCAGCGGCAAGTCGATTTCCCAGATGAAATGGGACAACGAAATCTCAGCGCAATCCCATCCAGAGCTGTCGCAGGGCATTCAGCGGGTCTGGCAGGTGATGAATGACTGTATCGAACGCGGACTGGAACGGGACGGTATTCTGCCCGGCGGCCTGAAAGTCCGGCGGCGCGCCAAAGCGATTCACGATCAACTTCAGCGCGAGCGCGGCCAGAACATGACCGCACCGCATACGATCAACGACTGGATCTCGACCTATGCAATGGCGGTGAATGAGGAAAACGCCGCCGGTGGCCAGGTGGTGACCGCCCCGACCAATGGCGCCGCCGGGGTGATTCCGGCAACCATTCGCTATTATCTGGATCATGTGCCCACGGCCCAGCCCAGCAAAGTGGCCGATTTTCTGCTGACCGCCGCCGCTGTCGGCGGGTTGATCAAACAGAACGCCTCGATCTCAGGGGCCGAGGTCGGCTGCCAGGGCGAAGTCGGGTCGGCCGCGGCCATGGCGGCGGCGGGTCTGTGCGAAATTCTGGGCGGCACCCCGCGTCAGGTGGAAAACGCCGCCGAGATCGCGCTGGAACATCATCTGGGCATGACCTGCGACCCGATTGCCGGGCTGGTCCAGGCCCCCTGCATCGAGCGCAACGGCCTTGGCGCGATCAAGGCGATCTCGGCCGCGTCATTGGCCTTGCGGGGCGACGGATTTCATCTGGTCTCGCTCGACGCCTGTGTGGAAACCATGCGCCAGACCGGTCTGGACATGAATGTGAAATACAAGGAAACCTCGCTGGGCGGGCTTGCGGTCAACGTACCGGCCTGCTGAATTCAGGCGGTCAGGGACCGAAGAGCCGCGCCCAGATATCTTGCCGGCAGGATCACAAGCAACTGGCGCGTGGGGGCCTTGATGGTCACGGTCTTTGCATCTGTGCGATTAGACGTGCCAATGGTCCCCAGCGGCGACAGCGCGACCCCGTCAAGCGGCCATGTCAGCCCCTGACTTGCGGCACTGAGCGGCGCCAGAGGAAACACCGAAAACCGCGTGCCGACCGGCAGGTCGAGGGTCAGTTCGCACGGGCACAGAAAACACAAATCCTTGCCGCTGAGGACAATCACCGTTTTGCTCGGATATTTCGCCAGCGCGTTCATCGCCGCCAGACTGTGATCCAGCCGGTCACCGGTCACCCCCAGCGCGATGATGAACGGGGCGGCCACACTGTAGAGACATTTCTCAAAATCCGTGGTGTCCTGTTCGGCAATATGATGAAGTTCCGGCCCGCCCGGCGCGGATGCCAGCGGCGGGTGGCTGTCCATGTCGCCGATAATATGATCCGGTCGGCAGCCCAGTTTTATGGCCTTGACGGCACCGCCATCTGCCGCGACGATCACCGGGGCAACTTTTGTGGCCCGGCTGATTTGCGCCAGGGTCAGCCGCCCGCCGCCAATAACGGTGACTCCCAAGTCAGATTGAACAATGGTTTGTTTCATCCCGCATTGATGTCGATTCCGAGAACAAAGATCAATTTTTTGTACAGTTTTTGGACCTAAAAACCGTGATTAAGTTTGTTCGGGCGGCCAAATGCGTGCTACTTTTATTGCAAGGTCGGGGGAGAAAGTGGCGAGTAAATGGTAATCTCGAACAAAATCCTTACCGTATCCTACGGGACGTTTTCCTGTACCCTTGAAGGGTTTGACGACCCGTTTACCACCCTGCAGATGGTGGCGGAATATTTTCGCAAACTGGCGGCGGAGGACCGGTATTTCGGCGGTGTTCCCCGGAAACCCGATACTGAAACCCTAAAGGAAATTGCCCGCAGCGCGACATCGCGCGGGGTGGATGCCGATGTGGGCGACGATGGAATCGTTCTGCGCCAGTCCAATGCGCCTGCGCCCGACAGCACGGAAATTGACACAGCCATGGCCGCGGCGGGACTAAGCGATTCGGCCTCGACCTTCTTCCGTTCGCGCCGGCCAGCCGCCGAAACACTGGAAGCCAAACCCGTCGCACCGGCTGCCAAACCGGCACCGGTCGCGGTACAGGAAAAACCGCGGGCCGTCGCCACGCCCGCCCCGGCCAAAACCGAAAAACCCGCCGCCAAACCCGATCTGAAACAAAGTGTTGCGGCAACCCTGGCGGCCATCCGTCACAATGTCGAACATGCCGAAACCGCAGAAGCGCGGGCCGATGACAGCGATGATCTCGATTTTGACGATGATGTCGATCTGTTGGAAGACAGCGCCGACAGCGCCCCGCTGGTTCTTGGCAAGGCTCAGCCACCGGAACCGGCCTCTGCCAATATCTTTGAGGAGGAGGAGGCCGAGGAAGACACAGCCGCCATCGCCTCGGAGGAACCCGAAACCGCAGAGCTTGAGGATGAACAGGTTGCGGCACCGGAAACAGCAGAGCTGCCGGAAGAAGGCACTGCCGCCGCTGATGACGCCGCAGAGGGCGCCCCTGTGGCCGCCGTCGCCGATCCGATGGACACTGCTTTTGAGGATCCGTTCTTTGAAAATGGCAATGCGGACAACGTTCAGACGCGGGACGCCATTGCCGCCGCCGTATCGGGCTCCAGCCTGACCGCCGAACAGGAGGCTGAACTGGCCCGCGATCTGGAAGCGGCCATGCTGGAAACCGAAGACGAGCCGGAACAGGTCGATCCCGCCGCCGCCCAAAGGCGCGAGGATCGCAGAACGCGCGCTGAGGTGCTGCGCGGCAATGACGATCTGGCCCGCGAGGAAAAGGCGCTGGAACGCTTGCTGGTGACGACCCAGTCCAAAATGGAAAAACCCGATCAACAGCGCCGCCTGAACGCCTTGGATCAGTTGAAAGCCGCCGTCGCGGCGACCGAAGCCGAAAACAAGGTCAACAAGATTGCCGCCGCCAAAGGGCATGTCGAAGTGGACGAGGACGAACAGGAAATGGCCGCCTATCGCGACGATTTGCGCCGCGCCCAGGCCGGTGCCCGCCCGTCCGGACGCTCTGGTGCGGCCGGCTTGCGGGCTGCGCCGCCGCCCCTGATCCTTGTGTCGGAACAGCGGATTGCCCCGGCCAGCGAAGAACCAAGCGCGCCGTCGCATGAACCGCGCCGCGAGGTTGCGGAAAGCGACGGGAACCTTGCCCTGAAACGCGCCATTGAGGCGGATGAGGATCACAACGATCACCATCGCGTCGCCGGTCAGGTGCGCGGCATCCCCGCTGACGCATTTTCCGAAGCCACCACATTCAACGATTTCGCGGAGCGTATTGGCGCCGTCGACATGGTCGATCTTCTGGAAGCGGCCGCGGCCTATACCTCGATCGTTGAAGGCCAGTCGCGGTTCTCTCGCGCTCAGGTCATGTCAAAAATCGCCAAGATCACCCCGGGTGACGCTTTCTCGAAAGAGGCAGGGCTTCGCGCTTTCGGCAAATTGCTGCGCGAAGGCAAGATTTTGCGGGTGCAGGACGGACAATTCGCGATTTCCAAGGCGTCGCGGTTCTCCATCGCCTCGCGGCTTGAAGACTAAGTTTTCCCTCCAGGAAACATGGGCGGGAGGTCTTTCGGGACCTCCCGTTTATTTTTGGTCCGGGTCCGGCTGACCGATCCCCTTGAACAGGCTTTTCAGCGGCAAGGCCCAGACAACGCCCAGCACCACATAAATCAGCAGTTCCAGCAGGAAGGGCGGGCGGTCAAACAGGGCGACCACGTTCAGCGCCACGACCACATAAAGCGGCAGTCCGATCAACAGGACCAGAACCGAAAGGCGGCGGCGGTTTTTATATGACAGGCCCATCAGTCGGCGAACGGGTCAGTCACAAGAATGGTATCCTCGCGCTCGGGGCTGGTGGACAGCAAAGCCACCGGGCATCCGATCAGCTCTTCGACCCGGCGCACATATTTGATCGCCTCGGCAGGCAGGTCGGCCCAACTGCGCGCCCCTTCCGTCGATTGCGACCAACCGGGCATTGTCTCATAAACCGGTGTGCAGCGGGCCTGTTGATCGGCGGCGGTGGGCAGGTAATCCAGCCGCTGACCGTCCAGTTCAT
>JAURMY010000098.1 GCA_030830465.1 Alphaproteobacteria bacterium | reverse complement strand
GAAGCGCTCTAAGACGGAGAAACAGATATGGCAAAAGCTGTAGGAAAAATTACGCAGGTGATCGGCGCGGTTGTCGACGTGCAGTTCGAAGACGCTCTGCCCGAAATCCTGAACGCGCTGGAAACCGTGAACAACGGCAACCGGCTGGTTCTGGAAGTGGCACAGCACCTGGGCGAAAACACCGTTCGGACCGTTGCGATGGACGCGACCGAAGGTCTGGTGCGCGGCGCGAAAGTGACCGATACCGGCGGGCCGATTTCGGTTCCGGTGGGCAACGCCACACTGGGCCGCATCCTGAACGTCATCGGCGAGCCGGTGGACGAAAAGGGCCCGGTCAAGTCGAAGGAAAAACGCGCCATTCACCAGCCCGCACCGGAATTTTCCGAGCAGGCGACAGAATCGCTGATCCTGGAAACCGGGATCAAGGTCGTGGACCTGCTGGCCCCCTATTCCAAGGGCGGCAAGATCGGTCTGTTCGGCGGTGCCGGCGTGGGCAAGACGGTTCTGATCATGGAACTGATCAACAACATCGCCAAAGTGCACTCGGGCTTTTCCGTGTTCGCCGGTGTTGGCGAGCGGACCCGTGAAGGCAACGACCTTTACCACGAGATGATCGAATCCGGCGTTATCGTTCCGGACAATCTGGAAGAAAGCAAAGTGGCCCTTGTCTATGGTCAGATGAACGAACCGCCGGGGGCCCGTATGCGCGTTGCGCTGACCGGCCTGACCCTAGCCGAGCAGTTCCGTGACCAGTCCGGGACCGACGTTCTGTTCTTCGTGGACAACATCTTCCGCTTTACGCAGGCGGGTTCCGAGGTTTCGGCGCTTCTGGGCCGTATTCCTTCGGCTGTGGGCTATCAGCCGACACTGGCAACCGACATGGGCGCGATGCAGGAACGCATCACCTCAACCAAGGGTGGCTCGATCACCTCGGTTCAGGCGATCTATGTGCCTGCCGACGACCTTACCGACCCGGCGCCGGCAACCTCCTTTGCCCACCTTGACGCGACAACCGTTCTGTCCCGCGCGATTTCCGAGCTGGGCATTTATCCCGCCGTGGACCCGCTTGACTCGACCTCGCGTCTGATGGACCCGGCTGTGATCGGTGAAGAGCATTACAACGTCGCCCGTGATGTGCAGGGTATTCTTCAGCGCTATAAGTCGCTGCAGGACATCATCGCCATTCTGGGCATGGACGAACTGAGCGAAGAGGACAAGCTGACCGTGGCCCGCGCCCGGAAAATCCAGCGTTTCCTGTCCCAGCCGTTCGACGTGGCCAAAGTGTTCACCGGTTCGGACGGCAAGCAGGTTCCGCTGGAGGAAACCATCGCGTCGTTCAAGGCCGTTGTCGCCGGTGAGTATGACCACCTGCCCGAAGCAGCCTTCTATATGGTTGGCGGCATTCAGGAAGTGATCGCCAAAGCCGAAAAAATGGCGGCAGCCGCTGCCTAAGTTAGGGGGTCTTTGATGGCCGATATGATGCGATTTGAACTGGTCTCGCCCGAGCGGATGCTGGCGTCGCTGGATGTGTCCGAGGTGGAAATCCCCGGCGCGGAAGGGGACTTCACCGCCATGGCCGATCACGCCGCTTTGGTCACCACCATGCGCCCCGGCCTTCTGAAGGCCAAAGGCGCCAGTGAGACGGCCGAATTCGTCGTGACCGGTGGGTTCGTTGAAGTGTCCGGCAAGACCGCATCGGTTCTGGCGGAAAATGCCGTGCCGCGCGGGGAAATGACCCGCGAAGCAGCTGACGCCATGGTGGCCGAAGCGCAGGCTGCAGGCGAAGGCCTGACGGGGGCTGCCAAGGACGCGGCGGACAAACGTCTGGCCGATACAAGGTCGCTGGTCGAGGCGCTGGGCCTTTAACGCACAGACTTCAGGTTGAAACTGGAAAGGCCCGGACAATTTCCGGGCCTTTTCCATTATTGTGCCACTTTCGCTGGAAATATAGGAAAAGTTCCTTATGCTCCGCGGAAAATGAAAAAACTTAACAGCACACTTATCGGAATCGACCAAGGCAGCAGTATTTTGTTTTCCGACTTTGAGGACGGAGGCGAAATGTGGGCCGGTACCGGCGCGCGCGAAAAGCGCAAGACCGTGCTGTTCGGCGGAATCTTCAAGAACCCGCCGACGGTCTCTGTTCACGTTGATATGTGGGATATGGATCAGGAAACCAATCTGCGGGCGGACATATCAGCCGCGCATATCACGCGCGAAGGCTTTGAAATTGTTTTCAAAACCTGGGGTGACACGCGGGTTGCCCGGGTGCGCGCCGCCTGGACGGCGATTGGCGAGTTGAAGAACGCCGACGATTGGGAAGTCGATTAAAGCGTAACGCGCTATTTCTCGTCGTAGAAACCCTGATAGATCGTGCTGAGGGTTTCCGTTTCAAACAATGAGGACACCGATGTGCCATTGGCGATGTTCAGGATCGCCTGTGCAAAGATCGGCGCCGTCGGCACGATGCGGATGTTTTTCGCGGCTTTGACTTCTGGCGTGGCCTCGATGCTGTCGGTAATCACCAGGCTTTTCATGACCGAAGCTTTGATACGCTCGACCGCCGGGCCGGACAAAACCCCGTGGGTGATATAGGCGTGCACCTCGGATGCGCCGCTGTTCATCAGGGTCTCAGCGGCCTTGCACAGCGTGCCGGCAGTGTCGCAAATATCGTCAACGATCAGGCAAATCCGGTCCGTCACGTCCCCGATCACGTTCATTTCGGCGATTTCGCCGGGGGCATTGCGGCGCTTGTCAACGATTGCCAGATGCAGGTCCAGCCGTTTGGCCAGTTCGCGGGCGCGGGCAACGCCGCCGACATCGGGCGAAACCACCGTGATTTTGCTGAGATCCGGGAAATGTTTCTTGATATCCATGGCGAAGATCGGTGAGGCATAAAGGTTGTCCACCGGCACCTCGAAAAAGCCCTGGATCTGCGCCGCGTGCAGGTCCATCGTCAGAACCCGCTCGATCCCTGCGCGGTCGATCAGGTTGGCGACCAGCTTGGCGCTGATGGGGGTGCGGGCCTTGGTGCGGCGGTCCTGACGGGCATAGCCGAAATAGGGGATCACTGCGGTGATACGCGCCGCCGACGAGCGTTTCAGCGCGTCTGACATGATCAGAAGTTCCATCAGGTTGTCATTCGCGGGGTTTGACGTTGACTGGATGATGAACATATCCTCGCCCCGGACGTTCTCATAGACTTCGACAAAGATTTCCTGATCGTTGAACCGTTCAACCCGTGTGTCCACCAGCGAAACCGGCCGGCCCTGATGCATCGACATGCGCTTGGCAATCGCTTTGGCCAATGTCGGGTTCGAGTTGCCGGAGATCAGTTTCGGTTCGACCAGAGAATTCATGATGGGTCCCTTTTCCGGTGCCGGGAACGCGCCCCGTGACGGTTTTGTGAATTGCGGCCCGCTTAGCATTGCAATCGCCATTTGCCTAGTGGCATAGGTGAAATAGCGAAAGTTTTAGACCGGACAGGACAGGACCCATGGCGCATATCGACTATTTCGTGAACCCGATTTCGACCTTTGCCTATCTGGCCGGCAACCGGTTTGAGGAAGTCGCGGCAAAACATGGCGCAACGGTCACTTACAAACCGTTTGATCTGGTTGGCAATTTCACCCGTATGGGCGGCTTGCCCTTGCCCCAGCGCCACGAATCGCGGACCGCCTACCGGATGCAGGAACTGAAACGGATTTCGGCCCGCTACGGCATGCCGATGAATTTCAAACCGGCGTTTTTCCCAACCAATGCCGCACCCGCGTCCTATGCGATTATCGCGGCGCAGAATGCGGGCGGGGGCGATCTGGGCGGGCTGGTGCAGTCCTTGCTGCGCGCCTGTTTTGAAGAGGAAAAAGACGTGGCCGATGATGCGGTGATCCGCGCCTGCCTGACTGCGAACGGGTTTGACGCGGGTCTGACGGACAAGGGTATGATGGACGGTGCCGAAACCTATGCGCGCAACACCGAAGAAGCGGTGACACGCGGCGTGTTTGGCGCGCCGTTTTATATCGTCGGCGAGGAAAAGTTCTGGGGGCAGGACCGGATCGAGTATCTGGACGCATATCTGGCACAGCTTGGCTGAGTTCGCCCGGTGAAACCTGTCAAACTGCCTGGCCGTTTGCGGCTTTGACGAAATCCGCAATTTCCTGATCGGTCGTTGCCCAGTTACAGACAAGGCGGCCACGGATCACCTCGTCAGGTGCGCCTTCCAGCGTGTCGCGATGGCCAAGGTAATAGCTTGCGCCTGCCTTTCGGGCCGCAAGGTGCCCCTGCCGCGACCAGCCGGCGAACAGCATATTCGCGTCGCGACGGTGAAAAAGCTTGCCGCCCGGCAAGTCGGGGATTACGCGTTCCAACTTTGCGGCGGCGGCATTCGATCTGCGCGCCAGATCAAGCCACAGATCATCCCCCAGATAGGCCAGCATCTGCGCCGCCAGAAAACGGTTTTTCGACAGGACATGGCCGCCGCGCATCCGGCGCAGTTGAAATTCGCGGGCGCGGGCCGGGTCAAACAGGATCACCGCTTCAACCCCCATACAGCCGTTCTTGGTGCCGCCGAAAGACAGGATATCGACGCCGGATTTCCATGTCATCTCGGCCGGTGTACAGCCCAAAGTGACCAGCGCATTGGCGAAACGCGCACCGTCCAGATGAACCGGCAGGTTGTGGCGTTTGGCGATGGTGGTCAGGGCGCGGATCTCGTCCACGGTATAGACCGCCCCCAGATCGGTGACCTGTGTCAGGCTCAGCGGGCCGCGCTGCACTTCTTTCGTGCCGCCGCTTTCAAAATCACCCAAAGCATAGTCAAAGGCCGCCGGGTCGATCTTGCCCGAAGGCCCGGCAACGCCCAGCATCTTGGCCCCGCCCGAGAAAAACTCGGGCGCGTTGGCTTCGGACACCTGGACATGGGCCTCTTGGTGGCAGAAAACCACCTCCCAGGGATTGGCGATTGTGGCCAGCGACAGGGCGTTGGCGGCGGTGCCGGTGATGACGAAGTGCACTTCGGCTTCGGGGGCTTCAAACACTTCGCGCAGGCGGTTTTGCGCGGCCTTTGTCAAATCGTCACGGCCATAGCCAAGGGCGTATCCCTGATTGGCCTGCGAAAGTGCTGCCATGATTTCAGGGGCGACAGGCCCGGCGTTGTCAGAGGCGAAATACATCAGACGATCCCTTCAATAATATAGTCTTCCAGATCGTCCTCATCGACATCATATTCGGCAACGACTTTACCCTGCATGGTCATGCCGGCGGCGCCGACCGAAGCGGCATCGCCGGAAATCAGCGGGTGCCAGTCATATAAGGGCTTGTTTTCAAACAACAGGCGATAGGCGCAGGTCGCCGGCATCCAATAGACCGTGCGGGCGATGTTTTCCGGGGTCAGGACAACGCAACCGGCCACGATCTGCCGGCGCAGGGCGTAGTTGCCGCAGGCGCAGGTTTTTTCGTCAAACAGACGGCAGGCCACATTGGTATAGGCAATGTCGCCGGTATCTTCGTCTTCAAGCTTCAGCAGACAACAGCGCCCGCAGCCGTCGCACAGGGCTTCCCATTCCGGGCGGGACATGTCCTCCAGCGGAATGGTTTCCCAAAAGTTCGGGCGAATATTGCTGCGGTCAATCGGCGTTGTCATGGCGCGCAGAATGACCGTTTCGCGGCGCAAGGAAAAGGCTGAAATGAGAGCTTGCTTGAGCGATTTCCGGCAATCCGCTAGGGTGACGGAAAAACGAGCGAGCAGATGAAAGAAACCGCCCTATATGCGCCGGTCAAGGCCTTCCTGGAAGGTCAGGGATACGAGGTGAAGGCCGAGGTCCGGGATTGCGATGTGGTGGCGGTGCGCGGCGATGAGCCGCCGGTGATCGTTGAACTGAAACTGTCGCTGTCCTTGGCTTTGCTGATGCAGGGGGTGGACCGGCAAGCGATCAGCGATTGGGTCTATGTGGCGGTGCCGGTGGGCAAGGGCGCGCGTTGGCGGGGGCAGGTCGCGGACGCGGTCAAATTGTGCCGCCGGCTGGGGCTTGGGCTGATTTCGGTGCGGATGACGGGCAGGCCTGCGGTCGAGGTGCATGCCGATCCCGGTCCCTATGCGCCGCGCAAGTTTGCCAAGCGGCGCGATGCGCTGCTGAAAGAGTTTCACGCGCGGGTGGGCGACCCGAATTGCGGCGGGCAGGTCGGCCGCATGGTGATGACCGCCTATCGGCAGGATGCGTTGCGGATTGCGCGGGCTCTGGGGCAGGCGGGGGCTGCCAGCCCGGCCAAACTGGCCAAGGCAACGGAGGTGCCCCGCGCGGCAACGATCTTGCAGAAAGACTATTACGGTTGGTTTGAGCGGGTTGAACGCGGGGTCTATGACCTTCGACCGGCAGGCCACGAGGCCCTGAAAGTTCTCCGCGAGACCGTGAACAGCCTTTAAAGCGAATTGCGTTTTACCTGAAGCAAATTGCATCACCTAACGCATTGAAATCTTTGATTTCAGGCAGCGTTTGGTGGCGCAAGCTTAACGCAATACGCTTTAGGGCCATGCGGACCTACAGGTTTTTTGCGCGCAATATCTGCCGGGTTTCAACGCAATCGGCGTCGATCTGTGCAATCAACGCTTCAAGTGAATCGAATTTCAACTCGGGGCGCTGATAGGCGACCAAGGCCACCGAGATATCAACGCCGTAAATATCGCCCGAAAAATCAAAGATATAGACCTCAAGATTCGGGTGTTCGCCGCCGAAGGTCGGCCGCAGGCCGATCGAGGCCGCGCCCTGATAATGGCCCTTATGCGGGCCTTCCAGCACATCGACCAGCACCGCGTAAACGCCGAATTTCGGCGGATGCAGCCCGTCAATCGCCAGATTTGCGGTGGGATAGCCAAGGTCGCGGCCGCGCTGGTCGCCGCTGATGACCGGGCCTTCGATGCGGTGGCGATGGCCCAGCATGCGGGCGGCGTCCTCGGGCTTGCCGTCGCTCAGGGCCTGGCGGATCGAGGTCGAGGAAAACTCGCCCTGTTCGTCGGCGACCAAGGGCGCGATGGTGACGCCAAAGCCGAGTTTTGCGCCAAGCGCCACCAATGTCTGCGCCGTGCCGGACCGGCCCTTGCCGAAATAGAAATCAGCGCCGACGACGACATGTTTCAGACCGAACCCGTCAACGATCACCTGTTGGGCAAACTCCTCGGCGGTCAGCCCGGACAAAGCGGCATTGAAATTCAGTTCATAAAGCCGCTCGACCCCGAGTTTTTCCAGACGATGGGCGCGCGCCTCGGCGTTCATCAGGCGGAAGGGCGGCAAATGCGGCGCAAAATACTGGCGCGGATGCGGCTCAAACGTCATCACCCCCAAAGGACAGCCCAGATCGACGGCTTTCCCGCGCGCGATATCAATGACCGACCGGTGCCCCAGATGCACGCCGTCGAAATTGCCGATGGCCGCAGAGGCCCCCCGGTCCTTCGGGTCAACGTAGCGATAATCGCGGATGATCCGCATGGTTCTCGGCCCCTGTTACGCGCGGCTGGGGGCGAGCACGGTCGCCTCGCCCTTGATCACAACGGTATCCCCGACCCGGGCGATACATTCAAGGCTGACGCGGCGTTTCGGCAGGTTAATGTCGGTCACCGTGACGGTCGCGGTCACTTCATCGCCCAGCCGCACCGGGGCGGTGAATTTCAGGTTTTGCGCCAGATAGATCGTGCCGTGGCCGGGCAGGCGTTCGCCCAGCAAAGCCGAAAACAGGCTGGCCGACAACATGCCATGCGCGATACGGGTCTTGAAGATCGAGGCGGCGCCAGCGGCCTCATTCAGGTGGATCGGATTGCGGTCTTCCGAGACCTCTGCGAACATGGTGATTTCCTTGTCACCGATGACTTTGGAGAGGGACCGGGTGGTGCCGATCTCCATGTCCTCAATATAGACGGTGCCGATTTCGCTGGTCATGTCTTGTCCTTTTCAGCGCAGATGCCCGATGGCATAGGTGGGCGACAATTGTGCCGCATTCAGATAGGCGGTCAGTTTTGCGGGATCCGGCTGGCCCAAGGTGCCGGTTTCCGCAGCGGCCAATCCGCCGGTGATGAACAGGCTGTCCAGATCCTCGGCAATGGCGCCGCGGATGTCGGTGCGAATGCCGTCACCGATACAAATGATGCGTTGATCCTCGACATCGGCGATATCGGCCAGGCGGCGGCGGGCAAGGTCATAGATCGCCGGCCATGGCTTGCCGAAATATAGGCTGATGCCGCCCATCTCCTCGTAAAGCTGGGCCAGCGCGCCGGCGCAATAAATCCGTGTGTCGCCTTTGTCCACGATCAGATCGGGATTGGTGCAAAGCAGTTTCAACCCCTTGTTCTTGGCATATAAGAACGTCTCGCGGTAATCCTCGGGGGTTTCGGTGTCATCGTCAAACAGGCCCGTGCAGACGATACCGGTCGCCTGATCCAGCGGAACGCGGGCGATTTCCCGGCCCTTCAGGATGTCGGCGGGCAGGTTTTCAAAAAACCCGCTGTCCCGGCCCGGACCCAGATGATAAACATTGTATCCCACATCCCCCATGGCCAACGAGAATTGCGACGCATCGCCCGAGGCGGCGATGTCATGGTACAAATCCCGCGCCACACCGATTTTATCCAATTGCTTGATGACCGAAGGACGCGGCCGGGGCGAGTTGGTCAGCAGGATGATCTTGCCGCCCTTGTCCCGGAATTTTTCCAGGCACGCCACCGCGGTGGCGAAGGGTTCATAGCCGTTGTGCAAACACCCCCACAGATCGACAAAGGCCGCGTCGTACCGGCCGGCAATCTGGTCGAAACTGTCAAGAATCCGGGTCATGCCAGCAAGGCCTCGGCATCGGCCAGAAGGCGGTCAAGATCGGGGTCACTGATCTGGATCGCGGCCAGCCCGGCCTTCAGTTTGCGCACATAGTCAAGGCTGCTGCCCAGAATGCCATGCCCATGGGCGACATAGCGGGCCTGTTCGGCACGGGTCATGGTGGTGTCGATGCTGTCGGCCTCGGGGTTGGCCACAAAAGCCAGTGTTTCAATCGGGCCTTGCGCTGTCTGGGCCGTCAAAAAGGCGCTGTCATAGGCCGATGCGATGCGTTCCCGGGCCCAAAGCGTGCGCGTGGCGTTTTCCAGTGCCGCTGCGGGGATGCGAAAGGCCAAGCCGTCACAGCCCGATCCCTCGGCCAGAACCGCGATCAGGCCCGGATTGTCCCTGGTGCCGCGCCCGCCCTTCTGGTCTTTCAGATAGAACCGGCGGGCATGCGACGGCACATGGGCGCGGCGGATCTCATCAAAGGCCACAGCAGGGTCCCAGCACAACGAGCCATAGGCAAAGACCCAAAGATCGCGGTCCATCCGCCCGGCCAATTCGCGCGCGCGGAACGCTTCGCGCTGTTCGGTCGTAAAGCGCCAGTCGGGTGGATTGCCCAGTTCCGCCATCTGCTGATCCAGCCGCGCCGGATCAAAGTCGCGGAAGAACGAGTCTTCCACCGGCGTGATCACATGGCGCAGTTCTGGATGATGGCGGAACGGGTCGCTTTGCATTGTCAGACGGCAAGCGACGGGATGATCTGTTTCTTGCGGCTGACCACACCCGGCAGAACAACAGTATCGCCTGCGACTGTGGCGCTGAAGGATTTCTCGGCCACGGTTTTTACCAGATCGTTGGGGATCAGGAGGGTGGCTTCCTCTTTCAGGATGTCGACCACGAACAGCAGAACCTGATCGACGCCATCTTCGGCGGCAGCGGGGCCCATCGCCTGCATCAGGCTGGCCTTGCGGTTCATCACAACGGCAGGCGAGGTGGTTTCCAGCACCGAAACCCGGAAGGATTTGCCGCCGACTTCGTATTTCTTGCTGTCAAGCCGCAGCAGTTCTGCGTCGGACAGATGGGAAATGTCGGACTTTGCGGCAAACATTTCGGCGGCATAGTCCGCGATGTTCAGGCCCAGTTCAGCGGCCAGTTTGTCGGCCAATGCGCGGTCTGTCGGGGTGGTTGTGGGCGAGCGGAATTCCAGCGTGTCAGACAGAACACAAGACAGGATCAGGCCCTTGATCGCCTTTGGCGCCGTGTCCAGATCGCGCCCGATCAGCCAACTCATCACCGTTGCGGTCGAGGCCACCGGGCGGATCGTGATCTTGATCGGCCCTTTGGTCTTCAGACCACCGGCCAGCATGTGATGGTCAATGATCTCGGCGATATGGGTGTCGTTGATATTGGCCGGCAATTCGCCCGGATTGTTGGTGTCCACGATCACGACTTCGTCTGATGCGGTCAGATCGCCCAGCAGGTCGGGCGTTTCCATGCCCCAGCGGTTCAGCACGAACAGGGCTTCGGAATTCGGCACGCCAAGGACATAGGCCTGGGCCGGTTTTTTCTGAACGTCGTTCAGGTACCATGCCCAGATCAGGGCGGAACAGGTTGCGTCGGTGTCGGGGGCCATATGGCCGAAAATCTTGATCATGAAGGTCCGGTCGGGTTGGGTTAAGAAATCCCGCGCCTTATAGGCGGGGATTTCGGGATTGTCACCCGACAGTCGCGGCCTTTGCGCAGAATATTGCTGCAGTGCAGCTATTCTTGCGGCGGGCGGGCGGGTTTATCGTTTGCCGGCATAGCGCGCGGCCATGGCGTCGCGTTCTTCATCGCTGATTTTGGCGAACATCACGTCCGGCACGGTGAAGGCGTGACCGGCGGGCAGCACGTTCAGGGCAGCGGCCACGTCGGCAGGCCACGCCCCGTCCCCGGTCTGCATCGCGGCCATCATGGCGGCGCTGGCATCGGGGATGAAAGGTTGCGACAGGACCGCGTAAAGGCGGATCAGGTTCAGCGCGAAACGGGTGGTCGCCGCTGCTGCATCGGGATCGGTCTTGAAGGATGACCAGGGGGCCGCCGATTGCAAATAGTTATTGCCCGCAACCCAGATCGCCCGCAACTCGGCGGTGGCTTTGCGCAGTTCAATCGCTTCCATATTCGCCTGATAAGCGGCCAGTCGTTCGGTGATCTCGGCGATCACCGCCTGTTCCGCCGGACCATAGGCCCCGCCTTCGGGCACGACCTCGCCGAATTTGGAGCGGCAGAATTTGGTGATGCGCGACACAAAGTTGCCCAACACATCGGCCAGATCCTTGTTCACCGAGGCCTGGAAATTCTCCCATGTGAATTCGCTGTCGGAATTTTCCGGCACATGGGTCAGCAGCCACCAGCGCCAGTAATCGGCGGGCAGGATCGACAGGGCCTGATCCATGAACACGCCGCGCCCCTGCGAGGTCGAAAACTGACCGCCGTCATAGTTGAGGTAATTGAAGGACTTGATGTAATCGACCAGCTTCCAGGGCTCGCCCGAACCCATGATCGTGGCCGGGAAGCTGAGCGTGTGGAAGGGCACGTTGTCCTTGCCCATGAATTGCAGATACCGCACGTCCTCAGCGCCCATATCGGTGCGCCACCAGCGCTGCCAGGCGGCATCGTCCAGCCCGTTGGCATCGGCCCATTCGGCAGTGGCGGCGATATATTCAATCGGCGCGTCAAACCAGACATAGAACACTTTGCCTTCCATGCCGGGCCAGGGGTCGTCGCCCTTTTTCACCGGCACACCCCATTCCAGATCGCGGGTGATGCCACGATCCTGCAAGCCGTCGCCGTCGTTCAGCCATTTCTTGGCGATGGATGTGGTCAGGATCGGCCAGTCGGTCTTGCTTTCGATCCAGTCGCTGAGCTGTCCACGCATGGCGGACTGACGCAGGTAAAGGTGCTTGGTTTCCCGCACCTCCAGATCGGTTGACCCGGAAATCGCGCTTCTGGGGTTCAACAGGTCTGTCGGGTCCAGCTGTTTGGTGCAGTTTTCGCACTGATCGCCGCGGGCGCGGTCATAGCCGCAATTGGGGCAGGTGCCTTCGATATAGCGGTCCGGCAGAAAGCGGTTGTCGGCATGGGAAAACATCTGTTTTTCGCTGACTTCGCGGATCAGCCCGGCCGCGGCCAGACGGCCGGCGAAATGCTGGGTCAGGGCGCGGTTGCGCGCGCTGGAGGAGCGGCCGAAATGGTCAAAGGACAGGCGGAACCCGTCGCTGAGGTCCTTTTGGATCTGCCACATTTCCGCACAATATTCCGCCACCGGTTTGCCTGCCTTGGCGGCGGCCAGTTCGGCGGGGGTGCCGTGTTCGTCGGTGGCGCAGATGAACATCACCTCAT
>JAURMY010000097.1 GCA_030830465.1 Alphaproteobacteria bacterium | reverse complement strand
GCCAGGGGCGCGCGGCGGATCCGGCTTGACCTGTTCCATCCCGACCGCACCCGCCAAAGCCTTGATGCGGGACTCGCCCGCCCCAGCCATGACGCCGACCAGATCCGCCCGCTGATCACCCTGAAACTGGCGGGGCTAGATCCCGGTTTCGGCATCGACATCGTCCGGCTTGAGGCCACGGTCACCGAACCTTTGCACCCGCGCCAGCATTCCGGCCATGCCGAGGCGCTGGCCAATGCCAATCAGCGCCGCGATCAGGGCACTGCGATGGACGATCTGCTGACCCGGATCGGCGGACGCATCGGGCTTGAGGCGATCACCCGCCTGCATCCCGCCAACAGCCATATCCCGGAAAAAACCGCCACCGTCATGGCCGCCGCTTTTGCCGCCCCCGCGCTGGATTGGCCGTCACCGCCGGTGCCGCGTCCGCTGGTGATGTTCCCACCGGAAATCGTCACCTCCGAGGATCCCGGCCGCCCGCCCCTGAGCTTTCGCTGGCGGCGGCGCGTCTTTGCCACCAGAACCGCCACCGGACCGGAACGGATCGCGCCGGAATGGTGGCTGGATGATCCGAACTGGCGCTCAGGCCTGCGCGATTACTGGCGGCTGGAAACCGAAACCGGCGAACGCCTGTGGCTTTACTATGCCCATGGCGCGGCGGTCAGCGGCGGCTGGTTCTGTCAGGGCGTCTTTGCCTGATCCCCGCCTTGGCTTCTTCATGGTTCAAATACTCACTGCCCGGCATCACCCGGCGGCACGGCAATGTGTTCAGACCGCCGCCGCCTCGCACAGAAAAACCAGCCGGCTGCCCTCCGAGGCGGCGGGTTGAAACGCATATCCGCCCAGATCGAAATCCTTCAGCCCCTCCGGATCGCTGATCCGGTTCTGCACGACAAACCGCGCCATCGCGCCCCGCGCCTTCTTGGCGAAAAAGCTGATGACCTTATCCTCGCCCGCGCGGCGCTCCAGAAAGACCGGTGTCACCACCGGGATCGTCAGTTTCGCCTCGGCCACGGCAGAAAAATATTCAACGCTGGCACAATTGACCAAAGCGCGCGCGCCGGTCGCCTCGGCGGTTTCGTTCAGTTTCCGGGCCAGCCGTTCCCCCCAGTACTGATACAAAGACTTGCCGCGCCGGGTGGCCAGACGGCTGCCCATTTCCAGCCGGTAAGGCTGGATCGCGTCCATCGGGCGCAACAAGCCGTAAAGCCCCGACAGAATGCGCAGATGATCCTGCGCATAGGCGACATCATCCGGCTCCAGCGTTGCGGCCTCCAGTCCCAGATAGGTGTCACCGGCAAAGGCCAGCATCGCCGGTCTGGTGATGTCATCATCCGGGGTTTCCTGAAACGCTTTGAACCGCGCCTGGTTCAGCCGCGCCAGATCGGGGCTGATCGACATCAGCGCCTGCAATCTGGCCACGCTCAGCCGCCGGGCCGTATGGGCAAGCGACACCGCATCGGCCTGAAACTCCGGCGCGCTGATGGGGGCTTTTGCCGCTTTCGGTTCAAAATCCAGCCGTTTGGCCGGTGAGATCACTGTCAGCATTCGCCCCCCTCATCGTCACGCCGTGGTTACACGCCGCTTTCTGCGGAACACACCGCCAAATTGCAACAGGCCAAAACCGGCCAAAAAGCCCAAAGCGGCATGGGCCAGCCCTTCAAAGGTCAGCGGCATCGCCGGTTTGAAGATCTCCAGCGTGGCTTTGGTCATGTCTATATCCCGCGCACGCAGGAATTCGACCAGTTGCGCATAGCCGTTGCCATGGACCAGTACCGCATAGTGATGGCGCAAAAAAGCCTCGCGCGTCATCACCGCCTGAACGCTGTTGGCGCGGTCGTCGAAGAATTTGGTCCCGGCGGCCCGATATTCCGCAATCGCCTGATCCACGCTTTTGTCGCTGGCCGCCGCATCGGCGCGAAACCCGTCCGCGACCGTTTTCAGCTCAAAATAAGCGCCGCCGACACGCTGGGTATATTGTTGGGAAAATTCGGGAAACTGCGACAGACCCGCCGCCAGAACTAATCCGGCAAGCAGTGGAAAGAAGCCTTTGAACATGGTCGTCCTCATATCATCTGGACGCCCCCACACCGCTGCTATAGCCGAGAATCACATGTCATGCAAAATCTCAAGGAACCGGGGACCGAATCTTTCTGCCCTCTGTTGCCCTAATATCCTGTTAATCCCGGCCAGATCGCCGGGCCGCAGCGCCGCCAGACGCGCCAACAGCGCCGCCGAACAGCTGAGCGGCTTGTCGATGCCGCCGGCCCCCCGCGCCAATTCGCGCTGCGCCTCCTGCAAGCGGTCAAACACTTCGCCCCCGGTCTGACCCGCCAGTTTGCGCCTTGCCGGATGCATCGGGGCTGCGGCCGCGCCGTTGATCACGTCCAGAAAAATCCGCCCGTAACTTTCCAGTTTCTTCGCCCCGACCCCGGGCAAACGCGCGAAATCGTCAAGGCTGGCGGGGCGGCTCGACGCCATTTCCATCAGCGTCTTGTCGGGGAAAACCACATAGGCCGGGGCCTTCAGCGCCTCGGCCAGTTCGCGGCGTTTGGATTTCAGCGCCGCCAGCAGGGGTTCATCCTCTTCCGCCACCAGCGCGCGCACTTCGGGACGCGGGGCCGCGCGCGCCACGATCGTATCGCGCCGCAGGTCGATTGTGGCCTCGCCGCGCAGGATCGGGCGGGCCGCCTCGGTCATCCGAAGCGCGCCGTGGCGTGCCGCATCGGGCCGCATCAGATCATAGCCCATCATCTGGCGAAACACCGCCTGCCATTCGCCCTTGGACAGATCGGCCCCCACGCCAAAGGTCGGCAGGCTGTCATGGCCCCGCTGGCGCACCTTGTCGGTGCGCAGCCCGCGCAGAATATCAATCAGATGCCCGGCACCAAAACTTTCCTCGGTCCGCAAGGCCGCCGACAGGGCCTTGCGCACAACCTCGGTGCCGTCAAACACCTCGGGCGGGGTGTCGCACAGATCGCAATGGCCGCATTTCTCTATCGCCTCGTCGAAATAGCGCAACAGCACCCTGCGGCGGCACCGCCGCGCCTCGGCCAGTCCAAGCAGGGCATTCAGACGCGCGTGATCGGCGGCCTTGCGCTCGGGCGGGACAAGGCCCTCATCAATCTGGGCGCGGCGCAGCCGGATATCTTCGGGGCCGTATAAGGTAAGCGTATCGGCAGGCGCACCGTCACGCCCGGCGCGGCCGATCTCCTGATAATAGCTTTCGATGGATTTCGGCAGATCGGCATGGGCAACCCAGCGGATATCGGGTTTGTCGACCCCCATGCCAAAGGCCACGGTTGCGACCACGATCAGGCCATCCTCGCGGCTGAAACGGGTTTCCGCGATCCGGCGTTGTTCGGGGTCCATGCCCGCGTGATAAAACAGCGCGACATGGCCTTCGGCGCGCAGGGCCTGGGCCAGGGTTTCGGTCTTGGCCCGCGTGCCGCAATAGACAATCCCCGACTGGCCCTTGCGCGCCGCAGCGAAGGCCAGCAACTGTTCCCGCGGATTGTCCTTGGCCTGAAACGCCAGATGGATATTGGGCCGGTCAAAGCCGCGCAGGAAAATTTCCGGCGGCTTCCCGTCAAACAGGCGGGTCACGATCTCGTCGCGGGTTTCCTGATCGGCGGTGGCGGTAAAGGCCGCCAGCGGCACATTCAGGTCTTTGCGCAGCGCCCCGATGCGCAGGTAATCTGGCCGGAAATCATGCCCCCACTGGCTGACGCAATGCGCCTCGTCCACCGCGATCAGCCGGGTGCCGACTTTTTTCAGCATCATTGCGGTGCCCGGATTGGCAAGCCGTTCCGGCGCGATGTAAAGCAGTTTCAGACGGCCCTGTTCCAGCGCCTGAAACACCTCTTCCGTTTCTTCTTCGGTATTGCCCGATGTCAGCGCCCCCGCAGCCACCCCCAGTTCGGTCAGCGCCCGCACCTGATCGCGCATCAACGCAATCAGCGGCGAGATCACCACGGTCACGCCGTTTTGCGCAATCGCGGGCAACTGAAAGCACAGGGATTTGCCGCCGCCCGTCGGCATGATGGCCAGAACGTTCCGGCCTTTGGCCACGGCATCGACAATCTCGCCCTGACCGGGTCGAAAGTCATCAAAACCGAAAACCGATTTCAAAAGGTCAAAGTGGCTCTTCATGGCCCTTGATCTGGCAGCTGCGCGATGACGGTGACTGTCCCATATTAAGAATCGGTGAACAAGGGCCGGGCACGGTCAGGGCGTTAATCTTTTCGGCCATAATCCCGCCGCGCCGAAGACGACAATCTATGTGCCGCCTTGGCATATGCGTGGCGTTGGGATTGTCGCAGGTTCGGGCGCCGGTTTCAGGCCGGTCCGTCAAAGGTCAACAGGGTCACAAACGTATCGCCGTAGCGCCGGGCGTCCTGTTTTGTGAAGCCTTCCGGGGTGGGCATTTCCGCTGACTCCTCCCACACCACCAGCGCCTCCGGCGCAAGCCAGCCGCCGTTTATTGCCGCCGTCAGGGCCTTTTGCCCCATCGCCTTGCCGTAAGGAGGATCAAGAAATATCAGATCAGAACCCGCCGCCGGGTTCGCCATCAGCCGGGTTGCGTCCATGCGAATTATTGCGGCCTTATCCGCTGCATGACAGATTTCAATGTTGCGCGCCAACAGGCCCAAGGCCACCCGGCCGTTTTCGACAAAACGGGCCTGCTTCGCCCCCCGGCTCAGCGCCTCAAGGCCCAGCGCGCCGGTGCCCGCAAACAGGTCCAGAACCCGCGCGCCGCTGACCGCATCGCCATAGCCGCCGTTCAGCAAAAGGTTAAAGATGCTTTCGCGCACCCGGTCCGATGTCGGCCTCAGATGCGCCGCCGCATCGCCCTTGCCGATTTCGGCCAGCCTTATCCCCCGAAACGCCCCGCCAATGATACGCATCAGCTATTTCAGCAATGATTTCAGATCACTATCCGGGTTTGCGATCATGGATTTGTCCGGCGACTTCCCCATTTCAATCAGGCGTTTTCCGATCATATAGCCGCGTGGATCGTTCATCGCATCCACCGCCAGCAGGGTTTCGCCCTGATAATACCAGAAACTCACGGCGTTTTCCCCTTTGCGGGTTACAATCGAGTCATAACCCGAATTCAGGCCGGCAATTTGCAGTTTCACATCGTATTGATCTGACCAGAACCACGGTTTTGCAACGTAGTCCTTGTTCGCCCCCAGCATGTTTTCGGCCACGACTTCCGCCTGTTCGATGGCGTTGGGCACGGATTCCAACCGGATGCGCCCGCCCCGGTAAGGGAAGGACGCGCAATCGCCCGCGGCCCAGATATCCTGAACACTGGTGCGCCCGAAGGCATCGGTTCTGATGCCGTTTTCCAGCGTCAGACCCGCCGCTTCGGCCAGCCCGGTGGCGGGTGTGATTCCCACCCCGACAATCGCGAAATCAATCTCCAGCCGACTGCCGTCCGACAGCTCCGCGCCATTGACACGGCTGTGGCCGGTCAGCCGTACAAGGCCGATTCCCTCGCGGATATCAACACCGTGGGATTGATGCAGATCGCGGAAATAGTCCGATGTTTCCGGCGCTGCCACCCGTTGCAGGATGCGGTCGGCCATTTCTACCAACGTGACCTTCAGGCCGCGTTTTGCGGCCACGGCCGCCGCCTCAAGCCCGATATAACCGCCGCCGATGATCAACACATGTCGGCCCGCAACGAATTCTGGCGCCATCGCATCCACATCCGCCAGACCACGCACGGCATAGACCCCGCCCAGCGCCCCGCCGATCCCGACCGGCAGCAATCTGGGGGACGACCCGGTTGTCAACGCCAGTTGGTCATAGCCCAGAACCTGATCGCCAAGCTTGATGGTTTTTGCAACCGGATCAATGGCTTTGACCTTTTCACCAAGACGCAGATCAATATTATGCTCGCCGTAAAACGCCAGAGGGCGCAGATAGAGCCGCTCCAATTCCATTTCGCCCAACAGGTATTTCTTGGACAGGGGCGGCCGCTGATAGGGCGGTGCGGCCTCTTCCCCGATCAGGGTGACCTGCCCGTCAAACCCCAGATTCCTGAGCTTGACCACCAACGAAGACCCGGCCTGACCCGCGCCAATAACAATGATGTGAGACATTCGTCGTGCCATCCGTTTTTTCTGGTTCACATTTGCGCAAGAACCTATAGGGATTTCATCGGAACAAACAATGCTTAAGAGGGAATACATGACGATAGAAGTTGGCGCAAAACTGCCCGAAGCCACTCTGGGACGGGTCGGCGAAAATGGCCTCGAGGCCGTTTCACTGTCCAGTCTGACTGATGGCAAAAAGACCGTGATCTTCGGCCTTCCGGGGGCGTTTACACGGACCTGCTCGGCGGCCCATCTGCCCAGCTTTATCCGCACAGCAGACGCCTTTCGTGCCAAAGGTGTTGACCATATCGTCTGTATCTCGGTGAACGATGTCTATGTGATGAAATCCTGGGACGAGGCGCAGGGCGCCTCCAAGGCCGGGGTTGAATTGCTGGCCGACGGCAGCGCCGAACTGACCAAGAAACTGGGGCTGCAGTTTTCGACACCCGCAATTGGATTTGTCGATCGCTGCAAACGGTTTTCGGCCTATGTCGAAAACGGCGAGGTCAAGGTCTTGCATTTCGAAACCCAGGCCGGGGCCTGCGATCTGACGGCGGGTGAAACCCTGCTGGCAGAAATCTGACCCTAGCCGGCAAGCACATCCATCTTGCGCGCCAGTTTGATGTCTCGGGCGGACAGGCCCGAGATGTCGTGGCTGGTCAGCGTCACTGCCACCCGGTTGTAAACATTGGACCATTCCGGGTGGTGGTCCCATTTCTCGGCGAATATGGCAACCTGGGTCATCCAGCCAAATGCCGCAACAAAACCGTTAAAGGTAAACTCTTTGGCGATGGCATCCCGGCCCTCGACCATGGTCCAGCCCATTGCCAACAGGGCTGGCAGGGCTTCCTTGCGTTCCTGATTTGTCAGGGGAATGTTCATTCGCTTTCCTTTCCGTCCCGCCGGAACGGGCCATAACCGGTCAAGATATCAATGTCTTCATCGACCGCTTCCCGTTCGGCCTCCAGATATTGCGCGACCGCTTTTTTGAACCCCGCATCCGCGATCCAGTGCAGCGAATGGGTGGCGTGGGGCAAATATCCGCGGGCCAGTTTATGTTCGCCCTGCGCCCCGGCCTCAACCCGCTTCAGGCCATGGGCAATCGCGTAATCAATCGCCTGATAATAGCACAGTTCGAAATGTAAAAACGGGTGATCTTCGATGCAACCCCAGTACCGGCCGAACAGGGTTTGCCGCCCGATGAAATTCAGCGCCCCGGCCACCCAGCGCCCGTTGCGTTGGCACAGCATCAACAGGGTATCGTCCCGCAAATGCGCCTGCACTTCGTCAAAAAACCGGCGGGTCAAATAGGGCGTGCCCCATTTTCGCGATCCGGTGTCCTGATAAAACTGCCAGAAGGCGTCCCAATGTTCGGGCGCGATCTGATCGCCTGTCAACAGATGGATGGTGCCGCCAAAGGCCTGTGCCTTTTGCCGTTCGCGCCGGATCGCCTTGCGCTTGCGCGAGGAAAGCCGCGCCAGAAAGTCTTCAAAATCGGTATAGTTTTCGTTGACCCAGTGAAATTGCTGACCGGTCCGGTGCAACAGTCCCATTGCGGTCCCGTCCTGCGCCTCATCCGTTGTGCAAAAATTGACGTGAAAGGACGACAGGTGGTTTTCCGATGCCAGTTGAACCGCCGCCTGCACCAATGCGGCACGACCGGTTTCGCGCGCCTCGGGCAGGGTCAGAAACCGCGGTCCGGTGGCGGGGGTGAAGGGGACAGCGGACAAAAGTTTCGGATAATACCGCCCGCCCGCGCGCTCATAGGCCTGGGCCCAGGCGTGGTCGAAAATATACTCGCCCTGACTGTGGCCCTTGGCGTAAAGCACCATCGCGGCGATCGCCCGCCCGCCACGCCTGACAACCAGATGGCGGGGCATCCAGCCGCTGCCCGCGCCGACCGATCCGCTGTCTTCAAGGGCCTTCAGAAAGCGGTGCGTGGTGAAGGGATCTGCCGGGCGGCCCGCGCCGGGACAGGCCAGCGCATCCCATTCCGCCGCCGGGATGCCCTGCATGGCGTCCAGCACTTCGACGTCCAGACTGTCGTGCGTATTCATGGAAACGGCCGGGGTTGCGATGGTTTCGGACGGGCGGGGTTCAGGCGAGATAGCCTTCAAAGGTGATGTTTTCGGCGATCTTGCGGGCCTCGGCCTCTTGCGCTTTTGAGCGGACCGTCCAGCACAGGATTGCGGCACCGGCCCGTTTCAGCGCGGCCACGCGCGGGCGGGTCAGATCGGTGCGGTCATGGGATATGAAACAGGCGCCGACGCGATCATAATCCGCGATCTCTGAAAGCGCGGCCAAATGATCGCGGTCGATCCCGTTGCATCCCGGATCGGCGGTGAAGTCATAGGTGACCAATCCACGCGCCAGACCCGGGGCAAGGTCGCGCATATGGGCCATGGCGTCCGGGTTGAAGGACATCACCGCAACCGGGCCGTCATAATCTTGCAGCAGCCTCGCCGTTGCCGCCTCCAATGTGCCGGTGTTGGGGCCGAAAGCGCCGTCCTGATCCTTGATTTCCACCAGCAGGGGCACTTGCCCGCGCACCAGTTCAAGGACGTCTTGCAGGGTCGGGATCGTCTCGTCGCTGTCGCGCAGAAAAACGGTTTGCAATTGTGCCGCGGTCATCAAACGAACCGGCCCTGTCGCCGCGGTCAGACGGTTCAGATTGTCGTCGTGAAACACCATCGCCTGCCCGTCGGCTGAGCCCTGCAAATCAAGCTCGATCCCATAGCCTGCCGCGATGGCGGCGCGAAACGCCGCCCGGCTGTTTTCCGGGCGCCTTTGCGCGCGGTCATGCAGGCCGCGATGGGCCAGCGGCCGGGTCAGGAAATCCGGGTGCAGCGCCATTATTTCACCTGAAACACGCCCTCGATTTCAACCGCGACCCCCAAAGGCAATGAGGCGCATCCCACCGCCGCGCGGGCATGGGCACCCACGGCCCCCAGGGCTTCGCCGATGAAGTCCGAGGCGCCGTTGATCACTTTGGGGTGGTCTTTGAAATCAGGGGTGGAATTGACGAAACCGCCCAGTTTGACCACGCGCACCAGCCGATCAAGATCGCCGCCACAAGCGGCCCTGACCTGCGCCAGAAGGTTCAGCGCGCAGGCCCGCGCGGCGGCCTGACCCTGTTCGACCGTCATCGTGTCCCCCAGTTTGCCAATGATCAGGCCCTGCGCATCCACCGAGATTTGCCCCGAAACATAGACAATATCGCCGACCTGAACATAGGGCACATAATTGGCCGCCGGTTTGGGCGCGTCCGGCAGGGCAAAGCCCATCGCGACCAGTTTGGTTTCGATTTTTCCAGCCATGATCCCTCCGGCGAATGCTGTTTCAGGTCAGGCTATCGGGATTTCCGGCGGCTGAAAACAGCTAAATCAGTCCTCGCGGAAGGCCTTTTTGAAATAGTCGGCCACCGGTTTGGTCAGATAGGAAAACGGGGTGCGGTCGGCAGTTCGGATAAAGGCCTCAACCGGCATGCCGGGCAGGACCTTGAGGGTGTTCAGCTTTTCAAGCTCGCCCGGCAGCGGGGCAATTTCCGCCTGATAATAGGTGACCCGTGTCGCCTGATCTACGAAGGCATCCGCCGACAGTTTGACCACCCTGCCTTCAAGTTCGGGCGTTGTGCGCTGATCGAATGCGGAAAAATGCAAGGTCACCGGTTGGCCGACATAGACCTGATCCACATGAATAGGTTCGATCCGCGCGGCCACCACCAGCGGACGGTCCTTGGGCACGATATACATCAAAGGATCGGCGGGCCGGATGACCGACAACAGGGCGTGGACCTGCATCCCGTAAACCGCGCCCGAACTGGGCGAGCGGATGTCCAGACGCGACAGGTTTTCCTTGGCCAGACGGCGCCGCTCGGCCAGTTCGTTTTCCTGATAATTCAGATCGCGGATGCGGCTGATGGCTTCCTCGCGCCGGCTGCTGACCAGCCGCAGAATGCCGATATCGTTCTCGATCATGCGCCCGCCGGCCTCGGCTTTGGCGGCCAGAACCTCACCTCGCTGGCCCTGCATGCGCGCGACCTCGCGTTGCAGCGCAAGAATGCGCGAGGATTGGGCAAGGCCCTTGTCCAACAGTTTCTTCTGATCGCCCAATTCCTGACCGATCAGGGCAAGCTGGGCGTTCAGCGCCGAAAGTTGCGCGTCAAATCCGTCAATCTGCGCCGCGATTTGGGCTTTACGTTCGACCAACTGCCCGGATTCCTGTTGCTGGCTGTTGCGACGCGCGGCGAACAGACGTTGCTGCCCTTGAATCATGGTCTCAATCGTCGGGTTGTTCTGCCGGGCCTGCAACAGTTCGGGGTCAAATTCGATGTCAGGCAGGTCATCGCGCTCGGCTTCCAGGGCGCCGCGGCGGGCCAGCAATTCGTAATACTGGCCTTCGATCACGGTTAGTTCTGAGTCAAGATTGGTGGGATCCAGCCGGATCAGGACCTGTCCGGCCTCAACCAGGTCCCCCTCGTGGACCAGGATTTCCTTGACGACGCCACCGACGGGGTGCTGCACGATCTGGCGGCTTTGCTCAACCTCGATCTGGCCGCCGGCGATGATCGCGCCTGACAAAACCGTGGTCACGCTCCAGACGCCAATGCCGCCGACCAGCAGAAAAAGCGCCAGCCAGCCGACCAGCAGCGGCAACCCTGCGCCCCATTTTTGCGGCGGATTTTTTGTGCCAAGCCGCTTCATGCGCCACCTGCCGGAGCGATCGCGCGGTTGATCTGGCCGGCATTCTGAACCTGCGCCTTGAGAACGTCATCGCGCGGCCCAAAGGCCCGAAGGTTGCCGTCCTCGATCACCGCCAGAAGGTCGCATTCCGCAATAGCGGCGGGGCGGTGGGCCATGATGATGACCGATTTCCCTTCGGATTTCAGCGTGCGGATCGCCTCGTTCAACGCTTCGCTGCCGACCGCATCGAGGTTTGAATTGGGTTCATCCAGCACCAGAATGATCGGATTGCCGTAAAGCGCGCGGGCCAGCCCCACCCGTTGAACCTGCCCGCCCGACAGCCGCCCGCCATGCACCGAAACGCGGGTGTCATAGCCTTCGGGCATCTGCACGATCAGGTCATGGGCGCCCGCCTTTTTCGCGGCCTCCACCACCAGTTCCGGATCGGGGTCGGTCGCCATACGCGCGATGTTTTCGGCGATTGTGCCGTCAAACAACGTCACTTTTTGCGGCAGATAGCCGATATAACTGCCCAGAATATCCGGGTCATATTGTTCCAGCGCCGCACCGTCGAGGCGCACCTTGCCCCCCGCCACGGGCCAGACCCCGGTGATGGCGCGCGCCAGCGTGGACTTGCCCGCGCCGCTCTTGCCAATCACTCCCAGGGCCTTGCCCGGCTCCAGACGGAATGAAATCATCCTGAGCGCGGCCTGTTTGTCCCCCGGCGGCACCACGGTGACCTGTTGCAGTTCCAGCAGGGCACGCGGCACCGGCAGCGCCGTGACCGGTGGAGAAACCGGTGATTTTTCCAGCAGTTCGGACAGCTTTTTCCAGCCATATTGCGCCCGTTGCACAAGGGCCCACTGGCCGATCGCCTGTTCAATCGGCGCCAGCGCCCGGCCCAGCAGGATCGAGCCCGCGATCATCGAACCGGCCGACATCTGATGCTGAAGCACCAGATAGGCCCCCAGCCCCAGCATGGCGGATTGCAGGAACAGGCGCAGGGTCTTGGACAAGGTCGCAAATGTGCCGGTCATGTCCGCCGAACTGATTGTCCGGGCAAGCGACCGGTCGCGGAACACATACCAGCGGTCAAACACAGCCCTGCGCATACCAAGGCTGTGCACCAGTTCAGCCTCGGCCCGGACGGAATCAGCGAATTGATCCGCCTGGATCGTCGCCATATTGGCCTCGGCGACCGGGCGTTTCGTCAGGATCTGGTTGAGCAGTGTGACCGTGATCAGGGTGACACCGCCGGCCACGGCCAGATAGCCAAGCCACGGATGGAACAGAAAAATGGCCGCCAGGAAAACCGGCGTCCAGGGAATATCAAAAACCGCAAACAGCGCTGGCGAAGACAACAGCCGCTGCACAGCCTCAAGATCGCGCAGCCCGGTGTTCGGGCCGATACGGCCTGCCGCCAGACCCGCCTGTTTCAGGGCAGCAGAGAACACCCGGTGGTCCAGAAGCGACTGAAAGCGCGCGCCGATCCGGGCCATGATCCGGCCGCGTGCGTAATCCAGCATGCCCATCAGAAGATAAAGCAGCGTCAGCAACAGGGACAGGGCGAACAGGGTTTCCTCGGACCGGCTGGCCAGAACACGGTCATAGACCTGTAACATGTAAATCGGACCGGTCAGCATCAGGGCGTTGACGAAAAAGCTGAAAACGAAGGTCGTTGCGAACAAACCGCGGCTGCTGCGCAGGGCTGCGCCCAGTTCCGGCCCTCCTAGCTCTGCCCGCATCAAGGTATCAACCCGCTGATAAGAAATAGAATATACAGACAGTAGGGAATCGACCCGTCCGATCCAAGGTATATTTGCCGAAATGTGTGAAAAATGCATCAAGCAGACATTGCGCGTTTTGTTCATCTGGGATTCAATGCGCGTTTGTATAGACTGCGGCCGTGCGGGTTGGGAAAAGAGAATTGTGTGCCAGTGTTTGAAAGAATGAAGCCGCTTTTGCGTTCCGCGCTCATCCTGTCCGCCCTTGCTGTTGGCCTGTCGGCCTGCGGCAAAGCCCCCCGTGAAAGCGGGATCAATGACCCGTTTGAGGCCCGCAACCGCAGCGTTCATGCCTTTAACAAGGCCTTGGACAAGGCGATTTTAAAGCCGGCCTCAAAGGTCTACGGATCGGTCGCCAGGGGACCGATTGCCACGGGCGTTGACAATTTCGCGTCTAACCTGTCCTTGCCCAACGCGGTTTTGAACGACCTGTTGCAGGTTCGCCTGGGGGCGGCGCTGCAAAATACCGCCAGATTTGCGCTGAACTCGACCTTCGGTCTTGGCGGTCTGCTGGATGTGGCGACACAGAACGGACTGGCAGAGCGGCCCACCGGCTTTGGCGAGACGCTTTATGTCTGGGGCTTTCATGAAGGCTCTTATGTGGAGTTGCCGGTGTTTTCGGCCAGCACCCAGCGTGACACGGTCGGCCTGGCGGTTGATTTCATCATCAACCCGACGAATATCCTGCTGACCGGAACCCAGAGCAATGTTGCCACCCTGGCGCAAATTCTGAAAAAGGCCGATGCACGGAACAAATATTCCGATCTGGTGGACTCGGTCCTTTACGGCAGTGCCGACAGTTACGCACAAAACCGCCTGCTCTACTTACAAAGCCGCCGCCACGAATTATATGGCAGTATATCGGAAAGTGATTTGGAGGACCCCTATGCGGAATAAGTTCGCACCAAACCGGCGGGCCGTTATTTTGGGTCTTGCCAGTTCGGCAGTGCTTGTCCCCGGCGTCAGTTTTGCCATTACCGAAGCGCAGGCAAGGGCGCTGATCGGCAAAGTGGTGGATGAGGTCAATGCCATCATCAATTCGGGCAAACCTGAGACCGCAATGTATGCGGATTTTGAAGCCCTGTTCGCGAAATACGGCGATGTGCCGATCATTGCCCGCAGTTCGCTTGGCGTGGCCTGGCGCAGCGCCACCAGCAACCAGCAAACCGCCTATGTGGCGGCGTTCCGGAGCTATATGGCAAGCAAATACGGCGCGCAGTTCCACAAATTCAAAGACGGCAAGATCGAAGTGACCGGCGCCAAAAGCTACCAGAAAGGCTTTTTGGTGAACTCGATGGCCTATCTGAAGGGTTCGGCACCATTTACCGTCGACTGGCAGGTGTCTGACCAAAGCGGACAGGACAAGATGTTCAACCTCTATATCGAGGGGATCAGCCTTCTGGCGACGGAGCGCACCGAAATCGCCGCCATGCTGGACCGCCGGGGCGGCAATCTGGACCTGTTAATCAAGGATCTGAAAACCGCAAACTGATCAGCGGTTCCTGCGCCCGAAAATCGCGCCCAGCACTTCGTCCAGAATGTTCTGCGCCTGATCCGGTTTCGGCGTGTTGGCCAGCGTGTCGGGCGGCGGACCCTCAGCCGCGGGATCAATCATCGGCAAAGGCTTGGGCGGCACCCCCTCATCGACCCGCAGCATGGTTTCCTTCCAGATTTCCGCAGGCAGGCCACCACCGGTAACACCGGACAGTTTGGTGTTGTCGTCATTGCCCATCCAGACACCCACGACATAATCCGCGGTGAAGCCAATGAACCAGGCATCCCGCGCGCCCTGTGTCGTGCCGGTTTTGGCGGCAATCTGGCGGTCGGGCAACAAGGCCCGGCGGGCAGTGCCAACCTCGGACACCTGATTGAGCATATAGACCAATTGGCGCGCCGCGTGATCGCTGACCACCCGTTCCCCCAAACCGCCTGTCGCCCCCATCAGGGGCGATGCGTCGCCCTGCAACGACAGTTCAATCATCCCGTATGGGGTGACGCTGGTGCCGCCGTTCAGGATGCCCGCATAGGCGCCGGTCATTTCCAGCAAGGTCGCCTCGCTGGTGCCAAGGGCCAGCGCCGGACCGACATCCAGTTCGCTGCCGATACCAAAGCCATGCGCGACCGCGCGCACCGCGTCGCGGCCCACCTCTTCGGACAAGCGCACCGCCGATGTGTTGATGGAATGGGCCAGGGCCGTCGTCAGCGTGACTTCGCCTTCAAAGCTGCGCGAATAGTTCTGCGGCGACCATGGCCCTGAGCCCGGCACATCGATCGTCAGAGGCGCGTCCAGCACCATGCTGTCAAAGCGATAGCCCATATCCAGCGCCGCCGCGTAAACAAAGGGTTTGAACGAAGAGCCGGTCTGACGCAGGGCCTGAGTTGCCCGGTTGAACTGCCCGGCCAAGCCAACGTCGCGCCCGCCCACCATGGCCCGCACCGCGCCGTCCGCCGACATCACCACGATCGCGGCCTCGGCATTCGAACCCTCTTTGACGCGCGCGTCAAAGACCTTGGCCAGCGCCGCCTCTGCGGCCTGCTGAATGCGTGCGTCGAAGGTCGTCTTGATCAGCACGTCCTCGGTC
>JAURMY010000096.1 GCA_030830465.1 Alphaproteobacteria bacterium | reverse complement strand
TATGAAAGGAAACCCCTGATGTTAGATTTCACAGCGAAAACCAAGGCGGCCTTTGGCGATACGATTGCGGTTCCGGCAACGCCCAAAGGCATGGACGAGGCTGAGTGGATGGCGCGGCTTGAACTGGCGGCCTGTTACCGGCTGGTGGATCATTATGGCTGGACCTCGATTGTTTACAACCACATTTCGCTTCGGGTGCCGGGCACGGATGAGTTTCTGATCAATCCGTTCGGCCTGCGCTATGACGAGATCAGCGCCAGCGACCTGATCCGCATTGACATCAACGGCAACAAGAAATCCGACAGTCCCTGGCCGGTGAACAAGGCCGGATTTACCATTCATTCCACCATCCATGCGGCGCGGGACGATCTGCATTGCGTGATCCACACCCACGAGGCGATCTCGCAATCCATGTGCGCGATTGACGCCAAAGTGGTGCCGCTGACTCAGGAAGGCTGTCAGTTGCATGAGCGGGTCGGTTATCACGACTTTGAGGGCATCGTTCTGGACGGCAGCGAGGGGCCGCGCATCGTCCGGGCGATGGGCGACAAGAATCATACCTTGATGCTGAAGAACCACGGCCTGATCACGGCGGGGCCGGATTGTGTCTGGGCTTTCGTGCGCCACCTGGCCTGTATCCGCAATTGCGAGGTGCAATTGGCGGCCATGGCGGCGGGCAAGCTGAACCTGATCCCCGAGGACATCATGGTGAAATGCCGTGAACAATTTGAGGGTGGCTCGGCCCAGGCAAACGCGCTGGTGCGGCACCCGGAATGGCCGGCCTTGCTGCGGATGATCGACAAAAAAGATCCCAGCTGGAAAAACTGAAACCAACATTGAAGGAAAAACGATGCTGAAAGGTTTGGGCGGTCTTGGCGATATGGCCAAGATCATGAAACAGGCGCAGGAAATGCAGTCCAAAATCGCCGAAGCGCAGGCGGGTATGGACAAGGTCAACGTGGTCGGCCAGTCCGGCGCAGGCATGGTGGTTGCCACCACCAACGCCAAAGGCGAGTTGAAGGCGCTGGAAATCGACGCGTCGCTGCTCAAACCGGAAGACAAGGAAGTGATCGAGGATCTGATCGTTGCGGCGATCAAAGATGCCCAGGTCAAGGCCGCCGAGGCCAACAAGGCAGAGATGACCAAGCTGACCGAAAGCATGGGCCTGCCCGCCGGTATGAAACTGCCATTCTAAGGCACGTTGCCGCCCGGTCGGGCGGCGGCATTCCCATCAACAGGGCAGACATGACCGGTCCGGACAGCGATATCGAAACCCTGATCGCGCTGATGGCGCGGCTGCCGGGGCTTGGCCCGCGTTCGGCCCGGCGGGCGGTTTTGCACCTGATCAAGAAGCGCGGGGCCTTGATGGACCCTTTGTCGGATGCGCTGCACCGGGTTGCCACAACGGCGCGGGAATGTGTCAGTTGCGGCAATATCGGCACCACGGAAACCTGTTCGATCTGCCGGTCGGAAAAACGCGCAAACGGGATGATCTGCGTGGTCGAGGACGTGGCCGACCTGTGGGCGATGGAACGGGCCGGGGTTTTTGGCGGGCGGTATCATATTCTGGGCGGGGTCTTGTCGGCGTTGGACAATGTCGGCCCTTCCGAACTGCGCATCCCCTTGCTGGCGCGAAGGGTGCGCGACGAAGGGATCAGCGAGGTTATTCTGGCGTTGAACGCCACTGTCGATGGCCAGACAACGGCGCATTATATCTCGGACCAGTTAGAGGGAACCGGCGTCACCGTTACCTCTTTGGCGCAGGGCGTTCCGATCGGGGGCGAGCTTGATTATCTGGATGACGGCACCATTTCGGCAGCCTTGCGCGCGCGCAAGGCGTTTTGAATTGCGATGACCGCAAGCGCCCTTCCCGACGGTTTGCACAAAGGCAGCCCCTTATGACACCTGTCATCCGACGTTTGGTCTATGTTGTTTCTTTTGAAACGCTGGGGATAGCGGTCGCCGGGTTTGGACTGGCCGCGCTATCCGGGGCGGCATTGGTTGACACCGGTATTGTGGCGCTGCTGTCCTCGTTGATCGCGGTCAGCTGGAACTTTGTTTTCAACACCCTGTTTGAGCGTTGGGAAAGCCGGCAAACTGTAAAAGGCCGCAGCTTTGCCCGCCGGGCGGCCCATGCGCTGGGGTTTGAGTTGGGCCTGACGGTCCTGCTGGTGCCCCTGCTTATGTGGTGGCTGGACATCGGGCTTTGGGCGGCGCTTTTTTACGACCTGTCGCTGGTCCTGTTCTTTCTGGTCTTTACGTTCCTGTTCAATCTGGCCTTTGACCGGATATTCGGCTTGCCCGCCTCGGCCCGCTAGGGCGTGGTTCAGGCAGGGGCTTTGCCCCGTTCCAGCGCCCGCTGATAGGCGGGGCGGGCCTGCATCGTGGCGACGAAAGCCGCCAGTTTCGGAAACTCCGCGCCGCGCTTCTGGCGCATGGCAACTTCGGCCGGAAAGCTCAGCATGATGTCAACGGCGGACAGGCTGTCCAGAACGAAATGCCCCGACGGGCGCAGCATCCGGTTCATATAGGCAAAGTGACTGTTAAGTTGCTGTTTGATCCGGGGTTGCAGCGGATCGCCCGCCGCGCCCAGCGTGCCGACATAAAGCGCCAGCAGGATCGGCGTCATCACCGAACCTTCGGCAAAATGCATCAATTCCAGATGGGTGATATAGGCGTCGGTTCCGGTCGCGGGGATCATCCTGGGGGCAAAGCGGGCGCAGAGAAGTTCCGTGATCGCGCCGGATTCCGCGACCAGTCTGCCGTCAATCTCGATCATCGGGGATTTGCCCAGGGGATGCAGGCGCGCCAGTTCCGGCGGGGCCAGATTGGTGACTTTATCCCGTTCATAATAGGCTATGTCATAGTCTACGCCCAGTTCCTCAAGCAGCCAGAGGATGCGCAGCGACCGGGACCGGTTCAGGTGATGGACTAGGATCATTGGGGCACCTCTTTGACTGGGACGGTTTTGGTCTGGCGCATCGCGGCTTCCCGTCTTGCGATATAAAGGGTCGAGGCAATGATGATGGCCGCCCCGATCCAGGTGGCGCCGTCGATCGCTTCGTCAAACAACAGCCAGGCACCGAACCCGATCAGAACCAGCCGCAAATAGGCGATCGGAGTCAGGATCGCGGCATCGGCCAGACGGTAGGATTCAATATCCGCGACGTTTCGCAGGGCGCTGGATCCGACGACGACCGCGACGGCAAACCAGGTCCAGCCGCCTGAGGGCAACTGCCAGACCGGCAGCGCGGCGGGCAGGGTGACAAGCGCCGTCACAGCGACGGACGAAAAATAGGTGGAAAACGCCCCGTCCGCATTCGCCAACCCGCGCGACAGGCTCAGCGCGCCGGCGAACAGGGCCGAAGACCCAAGTGCGGCCAGCATGGCCGGATGAAAGGCTTCAAACCCCGGGCGCAGAATGACCAGCGCGCCCAGAAATCCCGCGGCCGAGGCGGCAATCCGGCGCGGCCCGACTTTTTCGCCATGGATCAGGGCCGACAGGATGGTGGCAAAGATCGGTGCGGTGAAAAACAACACCGTCGCACTGGCCAGGGGGACATGGGCCAGCGTGTAAAATCCCAGATTGGTCGAGACAGCGATCAGCCCGCCGCGCAACAGATGCGTCCAGGGCCGTGAAAACCTCAGATGGCGGCGCAGTTTGCTGAACAGGATCAGGCCAATGATGATGGTCAGGCTGGTCACCCCGGCGCGTGCCATCACGATCATGCGGCTGTCCACCTCCAGCGCGACACCGCGCACCGCAAGGGACATGAAGCTGGCGGCGACCACCGAAACCAGCGCCCAGAGGATGCCCGTCCAGTTCTCGCGCGCCGGGGCCGCGGGCGGGCCGGCTTCTGCCGGTTCGGGAACCGGAAATGTATCGGACATGGGGTCGCTTTCAATCCTGTTGCCGCCACCCTAAGTGGCGGGCCTGCCAAGGGCAATAGACCGCGACATCGGGGCCATGGCACCGGGGTGATTTTGCCGCTAAGACGGGGCAATCCCGCACGATCCAAGGTAATGCCATGTCCGACCAGACCCAAGAAGATCAGAAATCCCGCGCCGCGAGCTGGTTTCGTGCTCTGCGCGATCAGATCGTCACCGCCTTTGAGGCGCTGGAAGACCGTCAGACCATGGGCCCGCTGGCCGACCGGCCTGCCGGGCGGTTTGAACTGACCGAAACCAAACGCGCCTCTGATGACGGATCAGATGCCGGGGGTGGATTGATGAGCGTGATGCGCGGCGGGCG
>JAURMY010000095.1 GCA_030830465.1 Alphaproteobacteria bacterium | reverse complement strand
GGGCCAGTTGATCCTCGGAAAAAATCATGCCTGTTCCGCCGTTCCATCTGCCAGCCACCCTGCGGGCAGGCCCCAGTCGGCCAGAATCTCGGCACTGTCGGCCGCCGGTTCCGGGGTCGCCCGCCGAAGGGTTCCGGGGGTTTCGGACAGGCGCGGTGCCGGGCCGGGATGTTTCAAGCCACCGAGGGATTGAAACACGTTCCGGGCGACCATCTGGGGATGATCATAAGCCTCGTCAATCGACAGAACCGGCGAGAAACAGGCGTCGCGCCCGCGCATCATATCCTCCCATTCCGCGCGGGTCTTGCCCACAAAGGCTTTGGCAAACATCTCGCGCAAAGCGGGCCAGTTGGCGCGGCTGGTGCGGTCTGGCAGGGTGGCCGGATCAAATCCAAGGACGGTCACAAGGGCTGTGTAAAACTGCGGCTCCATCGCGCCGACAGCAATGTATTTACCGTCGCTTGTTTCATAGGTGCCGTAATAAGGTGCGCCGCCGTCAACGATATTGTCCTGCCGCTGATCGGTCCAGGTGCCCTGCTGGCGAAACGCCTGAAAAGCCGACATCAGATGCGCCACCCCGTCGATCATGGCGCAATCGACCACCTGACCTTTGCCCGACCGGCGGGCCTCGTGCAGGGCGGCCAGCACCCCGACGACCAGATACATCCCGCCGCCACCGAGATCGGCAACAAGGTTCAAAGGCGGTGGTGGCGGCGTTCCGGGCGTGCCCATCGCGGCCAATGCGCCGGTCAGCGCCAGATAGTTGATGTCATGCCCGGCCTCCTGCGCCATCGGCCCCGTCTGTCCCCAGCCGGTCATCCGGCCAAACACCAGCTTCGGGTTGACCGTCAAACAATCCTGCGGCCCCAAACCCAGCCGCTCGACCACACCGGGGCGGAACCCTTCCAGCAGGATATCGGCCTTGGCGATCAAGGCCAGCGCCGCCTTGACCCCCGCGGGGTCTTTGAGGTCCAGCGCAATCGAACGCTTGTTGCGGTTGTAGAAATCATAGGTCCGCGGCGTATCCGGCCGCCAGCCTGACGAGGGCTTGCGGTCAATGATGACCACATCCGCCCCCAGATCGGCCAGCAGACCCCCGGCAAAAGGCGCTGGCCCCTGCCCGGCGAATTCAACGATCCTGACGTCTGAAAAAGGTCCGGCCATAGGCAATTTTCCTATTGTATGCTATCGTACTATAATTAGACTAACCATTATCACCCCCCGGTCAAGCCGGATAAGTGCAGGAGGTCCCATGCAAGCCACCCAGTTTCTGAAACAGGCCCTGACGCAAGATCCCCATGGCATCGCCACGATCTGCGGCGAACGTCAGCGCCGTTGGTCCGAAGTTGCCGATCGTGTGCCGCGCCTTGCGGGGGCCTTGCAGGCGCTTGGGGTGCAGGCCGGTGATTTCGTGGCCGTTCTGGCGATGAACTCCGACCGCTATGTCGAACTGTTCTATGCCATCCCCTGGGCCGGCGGGGCATTTGCGCCAATGAATGTGCGCTGGTCGGCCAAGGAAAACGCCTATGCGCTTGAAGATTGTCAGGCCACAGTGCTGCTGGTTGACGACGACTTTATCGCGCAGGGCCATGCCCTTAAGGCGCAATTTCCCCGGCTGAAAGCGCTGATCCATATCGGCGACAAACCCACGCCCGACGGGATGCTGGGCTATGAGGCGCTGATCGAAACCACCGCCCCGGTGGCCGATGCCAACCGCCACCGCGACGATGTCTATGCGGTGTTTTACACCGGCGGCACCACGGGCGATCCGAAAGGCGTTGTGTTCACCCACCAGGCCCTGTGTCAGGCCAGTGTCGCCTATCTGGCGATGTTGCCCGACACCGAGGATTTAAGTTTCGCTTATGTCGGCGGCTTCTTTCACTTTTCCGCCGCCAATGCCGCCCTTTACATCACGCTGGCGGGCGGCACCCATGTGGTGTTGCCGAAATTCGAACCGGTTCGGATGATGGACGCCATCGCCCGCCACAAGGTCAGCAATGCGGTGATGGTGCCGACGATGATCACCATGATGCTGAACCACAAGGATTTCGCGCAATATGATTTGTCGAGCCTGAAAACCCTGGTCTATGGCGGCTCGCCGATTGCGCAGGAACTGCTGGCCGAGGCGGCGGCCAAGCTGCCGACCTGGCGGTTCTTCCAGATTTACGGCATGACGGAAACCGGCGGCTATGCCAGCCTTTTGCGCTGGCGCGATCATGTGTTCGATGGGCCAACCGCGCACCGGATCCGGTCTTGCGGGCAACCGGCGCCCGGTGTGGAAATCCGCATCGTCGATCCCGAAGGCATTGAGGTGCCGCGCGGCGAATTGGGCGAAATCACCATGCGCTCGGATTATCTGATGCAGGGTTATCTTGGCAAACCTGAACAGACAGCGGCGGCCCTGCGGGACGGCTGGATGTTTTCCGGCGATGCGGGGCGGATGGATGCCGACGGCTATCTTTACGTTGCTGATCGGGTCAAGGACATGATCGTGACCGGTGGCGAGAACGTGTTTTCAATCGAGGTGGAACGCGCCCTGGCCAGCCACCCGTCGGTTCTGCAGGTGGCGGTGATCGGCATTCCAAGTGCCGAATGGGGCGAGGCGGTGCATGCCGTGGTCGTCACCCGCGAAGGCGCGAACGTGACCGAAGCCGAACTGATCGCCCATTGCAAAGGGTTGATCGGCGGCTACAAATGCCCGAAATCCATCGGCTTCCGGGATCAGCCCCTGCCGGTCGGCCCGGCGGGAAAGGTGCAGAAAAACGTGCTGCGCGATCCATTCTGGGCCGGGCAGGCGCGCAAGATTTAACCCTGCGGGCACTGTCTGTTAAGCGAAAGGCGACATCTCTGTCGCGAACAAACATGCCGCCGCTAATGCCGGATCATAAAGCGGGCCGTCTCTTGTCAGGCTGCCCCTATGATCGCTGTTCACTCTGTCCCTGCCGCCTTTGATGCACAGGAATGTCGCCTGATCGTGGAACTGGCGGCAACCGCGCCGGTCTCGGAGGCGCGCCTCGTCGGTCAGGTCCGCGACCATAATCTCAGGCGTGCCGATCTGGTTTGGCTGGATGAAGCGGCACAAACCGGCTGGATCATGGACCGGCTGATCGACGTGGTCCGACAGGCCAACCGGACAGTGTTTGATTTCGACCTCAGGGATTTCGCCGAAAGCCCGCAAGTGGCGCGCTATGGTGCCGAATGCGAAGGCCATTTTGACTGGCATACCGATATCGGCGATGGCCCGGTCGCGGCCCGCCGGAAGCTGACGATGGTGGTGCAACTGTCCGATCCCGCAGACTATGCCGGGGGCCGGCTTGAGGTCATGCCGGGGGCGCAAAAGGTGACCGCGCAACTTGACATGGGGGCCGCCACGCTGTTTCCCGGATTTGTTCTGCACCGGGTCACACCGGTCACCCTGGGCGCACGCCATTCCCTGACAGTCTGGGCACATGGGCCGGTTTTTCGCTAACCGCGCCTGGCCGCCCGCATCAACAATCGTTCCCGGTTCAGCACATAAAGGCCGGTCGCCACGATAATCAACGAGCCAAAAATCGTCCATTGATCCGGCAACTGGTCAAAGATCACCCAGCCGTAAAACGTGCTCCACAAGATCAGGGAATAATGCACCGGAGCAACCACAACAGCCAAGGCGATTTCCAGCGCCTTGATGACCAGCAGCTCACCCAACCCCGCACAGGTCGCCACCCCCAGCAACAACAGGCCCTGTTGCAGCGTGCTGGGGGTTTGCCAAACAAAGGGCAGCGGCAGGCTCAGCAACGCGACACTGGCAATCGCGGTGTAACTGATGGTCGTTTCGGTTCGGTCGCTGGCTGCCAGACGGCGCGACAACACCTGCCTTGCGGCAAAGAATGTGGCCGCAAGAACGACCAGCAATGCCGCCGGATGGACGGTGCCCATGCCGGGGCGCACCACGATCAGCGTGCCCAGAAACCCGATCCCGATTGCCGTCCAGCGCCTTGCGCCGACACGCTCTTTCAAAAAGATCGCCCCCAGAACGGTGACAATGAACGGGGCGATAAAACTGACCGCGACCGCATCGGCCAGCGGCACATATCTGACCGCAAACACGAACAATGTCGCCGACAGAACCGCCAGTCCGCCCCGCGTCAGTTGCAAGGCCGGATAGGCGGTTTTCAGGATCCCCGGCCCCTTCAGCGCCAACATCACCAAAACCCCGAACAGAAGGCCGGTCTGCCGGGTCCAGACGATCTGAAACGGGTGCAGCGACGTGCTCAGGACCTTGGTCTGCGCATCCGCTGCGGCGAACAGAAAAAACCCAAGCGCCATCAGAATCAGCCCGCGCATGTTATCCGGGCGTTTGGGAGGGATCGTCTGCACCAGTGGCGCTTCGGGATCTATTGCCATTCACTCGCCACTTTCATTTCCTTGGTCCCGAAATATCCCCGGGGTGAATTGCCCATTTGGCAAGTGGGGGCGCAAAGCCCCCTGCCCCTACCGGTTCGTCAGATATCCCCGGTAGGCATCGCGCAGCAGGTTCTTGCGGATCTTGCCATTGGCGTTCACCTCCATACTGTCGACAAACACCACTGCATCAGGCAGCCACCATTTCACCATTTTCGGGGCCATGAAGGCCAGCAACGCGGCCTCGGTCAGGGGTGACCCCGGCCTTTTGACCACAACCATCAGCGGGCGTTCCTGAAACTTGGCATGATCCACAGCCACCGCCGCCGCCTGCACCACATCAGGATGCGCCACCGCCGCGTGTTCAAGATTGATCGAGGGGATCCATTCGCCGCCCGATTTGATCAGGTCCTTGGCGCGGTCAACAATGTGCATATAGCCGTCAGCGTCAATCGTGGCGATATCACCGGTATCAAGCCAGCCGGCGCTGTCGGTCGCGGACCCCTTTGCACGGTTCAGATAGGTCTTGGCCGCCCACAGGCCCCGCACCCGCAGATGCCCCTGCGTTTTGCCGTCATGAGGCACAAGATTGCCCGCGTCATCGACCAGCCTGAACACGAATCCCGGCGTCTGCCGCCCGTCGGTTGCCTTGTATTGCACCTTTTCGCCCAACGGCAAAGCCGCGTGGTTGCCGGGCAGGATGCCGGTCGAGCCGAACATGCATTCGGTCATGCCCCAGTTATGCGCCGTCTGGATGCCGAATTCCTCGCCCAGGCGGGCCAGTACGGCGGCCGGCATCCCGGTTGAGGCGGTGATCAGGGTCTCCAGCGGCGCCAGCGACCGCCCGGTGGCATCGACATGGTGCAACAGGTTCTGCATGACGGAGGAGGCCAGCGCCATATTGGTGATCTGTTCGCCTTCGATCAGATCAAGCACGGAATCCGGTGTCACGTCACGGCCCGCCAGCACCAGTTTACAGCCCATGAAGAACGCCCCGAACGGGTAATTCCAGGCCGAGGAATGAAACATCGGGGCCAGCGGCAGCAAGACCAGCGGGTTGCGTTTGGGCATCGGCAGCCAGGCATGCGACGACAGGATCATGGTTTGCAAAAAGCAATCCCGATGCGCATGCACCACGCCCTTGGGCAGGCCGGTCGTGCCCGAGGTGAAACAGATCGTAGCCGCGACCCGCTCGTCAAATTCGGGCCAGTCGAACGTGGCAGGTTCAGCCGCCAGCCAGTCTTCGTAATTCTCCAGCGTCAAGACCGCGCTGGCGGGCATGTCTGACGGGTCAGACAGCACCACGAAATGCCGGATGTTGTTCAAATCCTGCGCGATCGCCTCGATCTGCGGCAGAAGGTCGGGGTCAAAGAACAGAATTTCGCCGCCGCCTTCGTTCACCACATAGGTCAGTTGGTCCGGTGCAAGACGGGGATTGGTGGTGTGGATCGCCGACCCGATACCGGTGATGCCGTAAAACAATTCCATATGCCGGTGCGAGTTCCAGGCGATGGTGGTGGCGCGGTGGCCAAGGCCAAGGCCGCGTGCGACCAGCGCATTTGCCAGTTGCTTGGTGCGCCCGTTCATCTGGCGAAAGGTTGAGCGGTGAATGCTGCCGTCAAGCTGGCGGCTGACCACCTCGCAATCGCCATTGGCAACCGCCCCGTGTTCGTTGATGACCGACAGCAGCATCGGCTGTGCCATGGATCCGCCCATCAAAGGTTGCATATGGCTTCTCCCCCTTTTGCGGCCTAGGCCGCGCCTTTGACGAATTTCGCGACTTCGCCTTTTGGGCACAGTTCGATGATCGTATTCATGCCGCCACCCTTGGTGATCCAGCCGCGCCGAAGCGGCAGATGCTCGGTCGGCGCCTGATCGTAGACTTTGATCCCCT
>JAURMY010000094.1 GCA_030830465.1 Alphaproteobacteria bacterium | reverse complement strand
CTATCACGGCACCCATTTCGGCGCGGCTTCGGTCAACGGCAACAACCGGTTCCGCACCATGTATGAACCCTTGCTGCCCGGCTGTTTCATGCTGCCTTCGCCGCATGTCTACCGCAATCCTTTCAGCGAGACGGATCCGGCCAAACTGGCCGACAAGATCGTCGCAGCCGCAGCGGATGAGATCGAGTTTCAGGGCGGCAACACCATCGCGGCCTTTATCATGGAACCGATTCTGGGCGCGGGCGGCATCATTGTGCCGCACGAAAGCTTTATGCCGAAGATGCGGGCGCTTTGCGACAAATACGGGATCCTGATGATCGCGGATGAGGTGATCACCGCCTTTGGCCGCACCGGCGACTGGACCGGTTCGCGGCATTGGGGTGTACAGCCCGACATGATGGCAACAGCCAAGGCGATCACATCGGGCTATTTCCCGCTGGGGGCCGCGATGCTGAGCGAAAAAGTCGTTGAGGTTTTTGAAAACGACGCCACCGGCGATGCCAATATCGGCCATGGCTATACCTATTCCGGCCATCCGGTCGGGGCGGCGGCGGCTTTGGCCTGTCTGGCGGAAACCAGGCGGCTGAACGTCAAGGCGAACGCCGCGGCGCGCGGCGACCAGATGTTCAAGGGCTTTCAGGCGCTTCAGAAAAAACACGAGATCGTCGGCGATATTCGCGGCGGGCACGGGTTGATGACGGCGATTGAACTTGTCTCGGACCGGGCCAGCAAGACGCCCGACATGAAGGCCGGACCGGTTGTGTTGAAAGCGGCTTATGAAAACGGGGCGATGATCAGGGTTTCGGGCAATAACATCCTGATTTCCCCGCCCCTGATCATCACCGAGGCCGATGTCAACGTGATCCTGTCGGCGCTGGACGCGGGGCTGACTGCGGCACGGGCCTAAGGCGTTTGGCCTTAACCCGCGCGACGGCGCAACTGTTTGGCATTCACCACGAAACGGGCCTCGCCGCCGTCGCGGCGTGGCTGGCGGGTGACTTTGACCTCGGGGAAGATTTCAAAGATTTCAACCTTCTGCGCATTGCCCAGGTGGTTCAGCGAGGTGTCATTCGGGTTGAAACATTCAACCCAGATGCCGTTGGCGGCGACGACTTCGTGATTGTCCAGCAAAACTAGGAAGTAATCCGTGCCGATCGTGTCAACCTGCTGGATCGTGTCATGGTTGACCATGAACTTGATCGCGACCCTGTCTTCCTTGTCGCGTCCCAGAAAGCCGGTGTTCTGACCTTCAATCGGCAGGCGCATGTTCGGGGTCATCATCATGTCGCGGTTCGGCATCGCGGTGTCAAAGGCACCGGCCTGAACCAGAACCGGGCGCAGATGCGGGTTGTCAAGCAGGTAACGGCCGGTCATCCGCTTGCCGCAAATCCGGCGGATCGGCTGATAGCCGCTGTCGCGGGTCATCACCAGATCGCCCACCCGCAGTTTTTCTACCGGCAGGTCGCCGTCCTTGGTGGAAATGATCGTGCCGGATGCGAAACAAGACATGGGGATACTCGATAACAGCGGGAAAACACAGGCGGACCGACGGCCCGCCGGAACGGGTTCAGATCTTGGCGAAAGCGGTATAGCTGCGCACGATCATGCCGGCGATAAAGACCGAAATCGCGGTCAGGCCCAGCATATCGACATCAAGATGCGCGATGGTCGCGATATTCGCGATGGTCGCGCCAACCCAGAGGGTAATCAATACGGTTACATAGAGGGTACGTACAAACGGGGTCATATTGTTCAGCGTCATCATGGTTCTTACCAAAACGCATCTGCTCGATGCGGCCTATTTTGTGGCCGCCCCCTGACCTGTTCTGCTCTTCCCAGTCGAGCCTTGTTGACCCTTAGATACGCGAAACCCTGCCCAATTCAAAGCACATTCTGGCGGGAATGCGGCAGCTTCTGGATGCCGGCACCACAAATAGGGCCTTGTCCTGTCGCAATTCTATTGTCTTGAAATTGAAGCCAATAAGCGGTTTTTTGCCCGGTCCATGGCGGGGTAAAACCCGTATCAGTCTGGCAGGAAACGGACTTTTCAGACGGGTCGCTTATCATTGTGTCATTCTTGGCAACAAAGCGGGACCCCATGCTGAAAATCCGGGTGCCGGAATATGGTCGAATATTTCCCGATTACCCAAAATCACGAAACCCAAAGTTTCGCAGACGCGCACAATAGTCGCCCAATTCTGGCGGCTATATGGCCGTTTGCCTTAATATGATCCCTGATATTTTGCTTGTGGTACCCGAGGCCGGACTCGAACCGGCAAACCTTGCGGCGGCGGATTTTGAATCCGCTGCGTCTACCAATTCCGCCACTCGGGCACATGCGTCGTTTCTTCAACCGGCCGGTAAATCCGGTTTCGACGAATCTGTGCCAATCCTAGTATTTAATTTGCACAGAAAGGTAAATGGCCATATGGCTTGGCCGCGTGCGTAACACTTGCAAGTCAGGACCCAGCCCATGATCCCAACAACTGTTGCCGGAAGCCTGCCGAAACCTTCCTGGCTGGCCGAGCCCGAAAAGCTTTGGGCGGCGTGGAAACTGGAGGGCGATGCGCTGCAACAGGGCAAACAGACATCGGCGCTGAACTGGATCCGGTTTCAGGAAGAGGCCGGGATTGATATCGTCACCGACGGCGAACAGTTCCGCCGCCATTTCGTGCATGGGTTTCTCGAACATATCGACGGCATCGACTGGCAGGTGATGACGACGATGGGCATTCGCAACAACCGCTATGACGCCCAGGTGCCGACGGTGACCAGCAAGATCAGCCGCCCAAAGCCGGTGCATGTGGCCGATGCCGCCTTTTGCCGTGCCAACACCAAGAACCCGTTGAAGGTCACCCTTCCCGGCCCGATGACCATTTGCGACACGATTGCCGACGCGCATTACGGATCGCGCCCTGATATGGCCATGGCCTTTGCCGAGGTTCTCAATCAGGAGGCGCTGGAGCTTCAGGCCGCAGGTGTCGATGTGATCCAGTTTGACGAACCGGCCTTCAACGCCTTCACGGTCGAGGCCGCGACCTGGGGCGTTGACGCCCTGCACCGCGCGATTGAAGGGCTGACCTGCACCACAGCCGTCCATATCTGTTACGGCTATGGCATCAAGGCCAATAACGACTGGAAAAAATCGCTGGGCAATGAATGGCGGCAATATGAGGAATTCTTTCCGGCGCTGAACCGCAGCCGGATCCAGCAGGTTTCGCTGGAATGCGCCAATTCGCATGTGCCGTTGTCGATGATCGGTCTTTTGAAGGACAAACAGGTTCTGGTCGGCGCGATTGACGTGGCCTCGATGGAGGTTGAAACACCCGAACAGGTGGCAGCCACCCTGCGGTCCGCGCTGGACCATATAGACGCGGAACAGATCATCGCCTGCACCAATTGCGGGCTGGCGCCCTTGCCGACATCGGTGTCCGAAGGCAAACTTCGCGCGCTGGGGGCCGGGGCCGCCCTGCTGCGGGCAGAACTGGGCGCAAAGGCCTGAACCGGTATGCTGCGCGGACTTTACACCTGGACGATGGGACTGGCCGAAAGCCGGTATGCGCTTTGGGCGCTGGCGGTGATAAGTTTCGCGGAAAGCTCGTTCTTTCCGATCCCGCCTGATGTTCTGATGATCCCGATGATCATCGCCGCGCCGCGCCGGGCCTTCTGGATCGCGACGGTCTGTCTTGTGTCCTCGGTTCTGGGCGGCTTGTTTGGCTATTTCATCGGCGCGCAGTTGTTTGATCTGGTCGGCCAGCCCTTGCTGGCATTTTACGGCAAGGCCGACGCAGCGGCAGCGTTTAACGCACAGTTTGCCGATTGGGGCGCCTGGGCGGTTCTGATCGCCGGGGTCACGCCGTTTCCGTTCAAGGTGATCACCATCATGTCCGGCTGGACCGGGCTGAGCCTGCCGGTTTTCGTCCTGTCCAGCATTCTGGCGCGGGGCTTGCGGTTCTTTATCGTGGCGGCGTTGTTGTGGAAATTCGGGGCCCCGATCCGCGATTTCATCGAACGCCGGCTGGGCCTGGTGTTCAGCGTCTTTGTCGTCCTTCTGGGGGGCGGTTTTTATCTGCTGAGGTATCTATGACAGCCCAACGCTTTGCCTTGCTGGCCGCTGCCGGTTCCGCCCTGTTGCTGCTTGGCGCATTCGGATTTCAATATCTGGGCGGCATGGCGCCCTGCAAGCTGTGCCTGTGGCAGCGCTGGCCGCACGGGGCCGCCATTGTGTTGGGTCTGCTGGCGCTGAAATGGCCGAACCGGTGGCTTTATGCGCTTGGGGCCGTGACGGTTCTGGCCGGGGCGGCTGTTGCGCTTTACCATACCGGGGTCGAGCAGCACTGGTGGCAGGGACCAACCACCTGTTCGGCGCAAAGCATTGCGGGCCTGTCGGCCAAGGAATTGCTGGATCAGATCATGAAGGCCCCCTTGGTGCGGTGCGATGACATCGCCTGGAGCCTGTTCGGCCTGTCGATGGCCGCCTGGAACGGGGTGATTTCCCTGGGCTTGGCGGGTTTGTGGGCCAAGGCGTTTCACAAGGGCTGAATGTCCGGTTGCGGGATCAGGCGGGGGGCTTTGCCCCCTGTGACCCCCGGAATTTGTCCGGAACAAGGAAATCGGCGCGGAAAGGCTAGCCTTGCGACCACCAGTCGGCGGGTTTCAGGCGGTCCCGCGTTCCGCGCCGGGTTTCCCAAAGCTGCGCCAGACGGCGCGCCTTGCCGGTGGCCAGCCAGCGCCACAGGCGATCCTGCCAGCGGTCATACCGGCGGTTGAACGGGCAGACCCGCATGCAGATGGCGCAGTCGGTTTTCAGCTTGGCCCAATAGCCAAAGCATTTCTCGCAGTCAGCCGACCATTTCTTGACACCTTTGAGGGTGGAGGGGCTGTCTGGGCCGAAATCGGGGGCCCCCTTGGGCAGGGCCTTGGGCGGGCAGGCATCGGCGCAGACCGTGCAGTCATGGCAATACCGTCCAAGCCCCAGCGGCACCGGTGTGTCATGGATCAGAGGCAAGGAGGTGAATATCTTGGAAAACCGCACCCGGGGGCCGAAGTCACGGGTCAGGACCATCTGATTGCGGCCATATT
>JAURMY010000093.1 GCA_030830465.1 Alphaproteobacteria bacterium | reverse complement strand
TGGCCGCCGCCCATGCCGCCGGTGTGATCACAGCGGTCAAACTTTATCCCGCCGGGGCGACGACCAATTCCGCCTCGGGCGTTTCGAACTTTAAGAACGTTCGTCATGTGCTTGAACGGATGGCGGAAATTGGCCTTCCATTGTGCCTGCACGGCGAAGTCACTGACCCCGATATTGACATCTTTGACCGCGAAGCCGTGTTCATTGACCGGGTATTGGACCCGATCCGCCGGGCCACACCGGGCCTGCGCGTGGTGATGGAACATATCACCACCAAGGACGGGGTGGATTACGCGCGTTCCGGCGGCGGCGATCTGGCGGCCACGATCACCACCCATCACCTGATCATCAACCGCAATCATATTCTGGTTGGCGGCATCAGGCCGCATTACTATTGCCTGCCGGTCGCCAAGCGCGAACACCACCGGCTGGCCCTGCGCGAGGCTGCGACCTCGGGCGATCAGTGTTTCTTTCTGGGCACGGACAGCGCCCCGCATATTGACGCGCTCAAGGAACATCCCTGCGGCTGTGCCGGCTGTTTCACCGCGACAAACACGATGTCCTGCCTTGCGGAAGTGTTTGAACAGGACGGCGCGCTGGACCGGCTGGAAGCCTTTGCAAGCCTGAACGGCCCGGCCTTTTACCGCCTGCCCGCCAATGAGGCCCGGATCACCCTGCGCAAGGGCGCGCCCGTGGCCTATCCCGCGAAAATCCAGACCGGGGCCGGACCTGTCACCGTGTTTGACCCCGGCTTTCCCCTGCGCTGGCAGGTTGAAAACCCGGCAGACCGCCCGTAACCCGCCCGACCACCGACCAGACCAAAGGACACAGCATGATCCCCAGCGCCTTTCCCGACCCCTCCGAGATTGCCCGCCTGACCGCGCGGATGCTGCTTGAAATCAAGGCGGTGCATTTCAATGCGCGCGAACCGTTCATCCTGGCCTCGGGCCTGCCCAGCCCGACCTATATTGATTGCCGCAAGCTGATTTCCTATCCCCGCATCCGCGCAACCCTGATGGATTTTCTGACCGTCACGGTGATGCGCAACGCGGGGTTTGAGGCGTTTGACAATATCGCGGGCGGGGAAACCGCCGGGATCCCGTTTGCCGCGCTTGTGGCCGAACGCATGGCCCTGCCAATGACCTATGTGCGCAAAAAGCCCAAAGGCTATGGCCGCAACGCCCGGATCGAGGGGGCCATGTCCGAGGGCCAGCGCGTGCTGCTGGTCGAGGACCTGACCACCGATGGCGGCAGCAAGCTCAGCTTTGTGGATGCGATCCGCGAAACCGGGGCAACCTGCGGCCATACGGCGGTGATCTTCTATTATGGCATCTTCCCGGAAACCGAAAAAACCCTGGGTGCGCATGGGATCGAACTGCATCATCTCTGCACCTGGTGGGACGTGCTGGCCGAGGCGCGGGCGCAAAATGCATTTGATGCCGAAACCCTGGCGGGGGTCGATGCCTTTTTGAACGATCCGCGCGGCTGGCAAGAAAAAAACAAACGATAAACTTTTATTCATCCTCCAATACCTTAGGTTGCGCCGAATCAATTTGATGACCATAAGGCGCAACGGTCGCGCCTTGGCGCGATGCAAAACACATAACTGACCGGAATTATGGCAACGGTAAATTTAAAGGCGCTTGCGGCAAAGGAAATCCGGCTGGCCAATATTCTGGGCCGCAGCCATGTCGTCGCCTATGGCGATCTGTTCCGAACCGGATTGCACCCCTATACGATGCTGTTTCTGGTGATCAGCATCGTTGCGCTGACGCTTTTGGACGCGAACGGCTATCAGGATCACTTGCCGGTTTGGGCCACCGCGATTGTGTGGACCGTTGGGGTTCTGGCCACCACCTTCAGTTACATGGCGATGCTGTGCCTTTGGGCGATCATCAACCTTAGGCTGGATTTGCGCACGATATGGTTCCCGCTGATCGGGTTCCTGGCGTCTTTTGTAACGGTCATAAGCGCCGATCTGACAGCCGACATTCTGGCCGGGCGCAATTTCGATATCCGGCACGCGCTGTCTTTGGTGCCCTACACATTCTTGATCATTCTGCTGTTTGACATTCTTCATTTCGTGTTTGCCCTGCCGGTTATTCAGGCCCATGCCGCGCGCCAGCAAAAAGCCCCGGTTGAAAAAACGATCACCCTGGCCAGCCGCGCCTTTGCCAGCCGGTCGATCGAATGGGCCATGTCACAGGATCATTACCTGAAGATTTCGGTCAACGGACGGACGGAAATGATTCTGGCGCGCATGGCCGATCTGGTGGATCAGCTGGACAGCAATGACGGCGTCCAACCGCACCGGTCCTGGTGGGTCGCTGCTGCCTCGGTTCGGGAAATCCTTCGTGAAAAGGGCGGCGAATGGGTGCTGTTGAATGACGGAACCCGCGTGCCCGTCGCGCGCGGCCGCAGTGGCACCATCCGCGCCTGGATCGAATCGCATCCGCATTCCGGTTGAAACCCCCTGACCGGATCAGCGGCGGGCGACCCCGGGCAGGATGCACAGCATTTCATATAGCAGGTTGGCCCCGGTCAGGGCGGTGTTTCCGCTGGCGTCATAAGGCGGCGACACTTCCACCAGATCACAGCCCACGATGTCCAAACCCTGAAGTCCCCGGATCAGCTCGACCGCCTGCGGCGTGGTCAGTCCACCGATTTCCGGCGTGCCTGTGCCCGGCGCATAGGCCGGATCTAGGCTGTCGATATCATAGCTGATATAGACCGGCCCCGGCCCGACCGCCGCCTTGATCCTTGCCGCCAGCGGCGCGGTCGGCTGGTGCCAGATCTCTTCGGCCTGAACCACCTGAAAGCCCCAGCCGCGCGCCTCGTCGAAATCCTCGGCGGTGTAGCCGGTGCCGCGCAATCCGACCTGCCAGACCCGGCCCGGATCAATCAGTTTTTCCTCATAGGCGCGGCGAAACGGGGTGCCGTGGGCGATTTCCTCGCCAAACATATGCGGGTTGATGTCGGCATGGGCGTCGATATGCACCAGCCCCACCGGCCCGTGCTTTTTCGCAATGGCCCGCAGGATCGGCAGCGTCAGCGTATGGTCGCCCCCCATCGTCATCGGGATCACGTCGTGGCGCAGAACAGAGTCGTAAAACGCGGTGATACGGCGCACGGAATCCTTCAGATCAAAGGTGTTGATCGGCACATCGCCGATATCCGCACAGTTCAGGC
>JAURMY010000092.1 GCA_030830465.1 Alphaproteobacteria bacterium | reverse complement strand
GCCGGAAGCACGGCCGGGGCCTCGCCCTTGGCGATACGGGGATGGTCGTCTCGCCACGCGAAATAGCCGTTCATCGCAAACAGGGCCGAGGCAAGAAGCAGCCCGGGCAAAATGCCTGCCACAAACAGGGCCGCAACCGAGGTCTGCATTATTGCGCCATAAAAGATCAGAATGATCGAGGGGGGAACGATCGGACCGATGATCGACGAGGCGGCTGTAATCGCACCTGCGTATAGCTTGGTGTATCCGCGCTGTTCCATCGCCGGGACCAAGGTGTTTGACAGCGACGCTGCGTCGGCAATGGCCGAACCGGAAATCCCGGCAAAAAACACCGAGGTCATGATATTGACATGCCCTAGCCCGCCCCGGATGCGCCCGACCAGGGCCATCGACACGTCAATCAGCGCCTTGGTGACGCCGCCCCGGTTCATCAATTCGCCGGCCAAAATGAAAAGCGGCATCGACAAAAGCGCGAACACGCTGATCTGTGAAAAGACCTTTTGCGGCAGGATCGCTAGGTACCGCTCGTTCTCGGTCAATATGAACGACACCACCGCCGCGCCCCCGACGACATAGGCCAGGCCCAGTCCCGATGCCAGCAAAATGGCCAGTAGAATGGGTACGATCCAGATCATGCGCGGATCCCTTCACGGTTTGGCCGGATGGTCGCCGGGTCGAGCCGTTCTGCCAGAATATGCTGGGGGATCGGTTGCCCCATAACTTCGGCGGCGGCCAGTTTCGCCATCGCCGGGGAAGATTGGATGCCATAGCCGCCCTGACCTGCCAGCCAGTAGAAGCCTTCGACCTGATCGGAAAATCCGGCGACAGGGCATTTGTCAGCCACAAAGCTGCGCAAACCCGCCCAGGAGCTTTCGATCCGACGCACCGAAATGTCAAAAGCCCGTTCGATCCGGTCAACACAAATCGCAATGTCCATTTCGTCCGGCTGCACATCGCAAGGCTGTTCGGGATCCTCGTTGGCCGGTGAAATCAGAAGCTTGCCGGCATCCGGCTTCAGATAGAATTGTTCCTGAACATCGATGATCAGTGGCAGCGTTCCCACATCGTAGCCCGCCGGGGCCTCGACCATCAATGCGGTCCGCCTTTTGGGTAAAAGACCGATAGGTTCAGCGCCGGCCAGACCACCGATTTTATCGGCCCAAGCCCCCGCTGCATTGACGACCGTCCGGGCGGTGAACGCGCCTTGCGATGTTTGGATATGCCAGCCGCTGGCGCCATGGGTCAGAGCCGTCACCTCGGCGCGCAACACGACCGTTCCGCCACGGGCCCGGAATTGCTTCAGATATCCCTGATGCAACGCCGCGACGTCAAGTTCCGACGTTCCCGTGTCCCACAGCGCCGCTGCGGCATATCCCTGTCGCAAAAGTGGAATCCGTTCTTGCAATGATGCGCTTTCGATTCTTTCGACCGAATCCGAGTCGGCCAAATCCTCCGTCATTGCGGCGAGTTGGCAGGTCTGGTCAGGGCGCGCAATGAACGCGGCGTTGATAGGTGACAGCAGCGAATGATCGGTAAAACCTTCCGGCGGATTGGTGAAAAATGCCAGTGACGCGCGGGTCAGTGCCCGTATCGGTTGCGGACCGTAGATCGGGGAATAGACAGCGGCAGAGCGTCCGGTGGTGTGATAGCCCGGCTGGCTCTCCCGCTCAATCAGGATGACCTCTGCGCCATCAGCCAATTCGGCAGCCACCGAGGCACCGGCGATGCCCGCACCGATGACCGCGATTTCAAAGTGCTTCGGCAGGTTTTCCAAGGGCCGTTTCTCCGAACCGATAGAATCGTTTTCGTTTCATACAAGACAGTGCTAGAATATTTTCCAATCGGAAAACAACCAAAATTTTCGTATCGGAAAAAATAATGCAGAAGCTTATGGCGGTTTTGGGGCCGCGCGCCACCACCTCCGAAACCGATCTGGGAACCAGGGTCCGCGAGATTCGCAAGGTAAGAAAATGGACGCTCAAGGAAGTTGCCGACCGCACAGGCCTTGCAATTTCGACCATCTCCAAGATGGAGCGAGGCGAAATATCCCTGACTTATGATAGGTTTATGCGCCTTGCGCAGGGTTTGGGCCTGGATGTCGGGGAATTGTTCGATGCCGATGCCGAGGGCTTTGCGCACGGCACCGTTTCTGTAACCCGCCTTGGCGAAGCCCCGCTGCACCGGTCAGCGACATATGACTATGACATGCTGGCCTCTGACGTAACCGGCAAGCATATGGTCCCGATGGTGGGTCATATCAAAGCCAACAGCTTTGCCATGTTCGATGACTACATCTCGCATCCGGGCGAAGAATTCATCTATGTAATCGAAGGTGAGGTCACGGTTCATCTCAAGGGACGAGACGCGGTTACATTGCAAAAAGGCGACTGCATCTACTTTGACAGCGGACTGGGCCACGCCTATGTGTCAACCGGAGAAAAAGAAGCAAGCGTTCTTGGCGTTTGTTGGAAGCCCGGGTCATAGCGCCTGTTCCGGCCTGCGGTTGCTCCATCAAAACTGTCCTGACTAGTGCGCAGGTGCGATCCGCCTGACCCGCTTTTGCATTTAGGACTGACCCTCAATCAGCCCCAGCGCGGCGATCCAGTGTGCAACCTGCCCCTGCTGCAGGGCCCCGGTCTGACCGATGACGACTAGCCCAGGCTTGGCGGATTGATCCGGCGCGGCCGACAACGTCCAGCGGCGACCAACTGCTTGCAAAAGCATCGCTGTATCGGGCGCATCCGACAGGGTCAGGAACCCTTTCACCCGCAAAACCCCGTCTGGCAGATTTTTCAGCCAGTCCGCAAGCACCGCCCGGTCAACCGGACTGGACGGTCGCAAGACCAGCGTTGCGAAGGCATCTTTTGGCCCTAAGGTGGCTTGCCTGTCTGCCACGTCGCGCTCCGGGAAGCCGTCAAAAAGCAAGGCCGCGGGAATCGCGCAATGGGTGGTCCGCAACACCTGTGCCCCCGGGGCCATGGACCGCAACCGAATTTCTGCGGCATCTGCCGCGGCACGGGAAACAAGATCGACCTTGTTCAGCAAGACGATATTGGCGACACAAACCTGCCGGGCAAGAACCGCATCCCCGGTCGGTAAATCGGCGTCAACAACCGCAACGACGCAATCAAGCGACACCCCGGCCACGGTTTGCGCGATCTGTGCAATGGCCCAGGGATCGGACACGCCGCTGGCCTCGATCACGATGGCGTCCACACGTGTTTCGCGGTTCGCGATTTCAGCTATGCTGCGCGCGACGCTGCCGGACAAACTGCAACAGATACAGCCGTTTTCCAGCGCGGTCGTGTCGTTTGAAACGTCGGCAACCAGCGCCGCGTCGATGTTGAGCGCCGCAAAATCATTGACGAGGGCGGCGATCTTCCTACCATGTGGTGCACTCAGCATATGGCGCAACAGCGTCGTCTTCCCAGCCCCCAAAAATCCGGCAATGACAACAACGGGAATGGCCGCGGCCTCTCCCACAGCTACCCCCCGTGGCAGCGCGGCGGCCTCAACCATGCCGGCAAAGAAATCCATCATGTCAAGCGCACGGCGCAGCTC
>JAURMY010000091.1 GCA_030830465.1 Alphaproteobacteria bacterium | reverse complement strand
GCGCTAACATTTCATACTGGAGCACTGAAATCAAGTCCTTGTGCAGCGGATTGTGCAGGGGTTACTGTGGCTGTTGCAGGCAATCAGCAGGTGGGCATGGCACGCAGGCCGACATTAAAGGACGTGGCGCAAGCCGCCGGTGTCAGCGAAATGACCGCGTCCAGGGCATTGCGAAACGCCGGCGATGTTTCGGACGCGACCCAACGGAAGATATCCGAGGCCGCCGCCGCCTTGGGCTATGTGCCGAACCGGATCGCCGGGGCCTTGGCCTCGCGGTCGGTCAATCTGGTGGGTGTGGTGGTGCCGTCGCTCAGCAGTTTTGTGTTTCCCGAGGTCTTGTCGGGCATTTCGGCGGCCCTGTCGGGCAGCGAACTGCAACCGGTGATCGGTGTTTCGGGCTATGACATGGCGGTTGAAGCGCGGGTGATCCGGGAAATGCTGTCCTGGCGGCCGCGCGGATTGATCATCGCCGGGCTGGAACATTCAGATGCGGCGCGCACCATGCTGAAGGCCGCCGAGATACCGGTTGTGGAAATCATGGATGTGGACGGCAGCCCGATTGACCACTGTGTCGGTATTTCCCACCTGAAGGCCGGCCGTCTGATGGCCGCAACGATCCTGAACAAGGGCTATCGCCGGATCGGGTTCATCGGCACCAAGATGCCGTCAGATTTCAGGGCGGGAAAGCGGTTTCGCGGTTTTGTCGAGGCTTTGGCCGTGCAGAATATCACGCTTGCGGCGCAGGAGCTTTATGACGGGTCCAGCTCCATCGCCAAGGGCCGCGAGCTGACCCGCGCCATGATTGAGCGCAGCCCTGACATTGAATGCATCTATTATTCCAGCGATGTGATGTCGATCGGCGGGTTGATGCATTGCCTGGCTGAGGGCATTTCCGTGCCCGGCCAACTGGCGCTGGCAGGGTTCAATGCGCTGGATCAACTGGACGGACTGCCGGTGCAACTGGCCACCACCAACGCCTTCCGGTTTGAAATCGGGCGCAAAGCCGCCGAGATCATTCTGGACGCCGAAAGGGGCCCGGCGGCGGAGGCAATCAAAGTGCATGTGCTGGAACCGCGGGTCGATCCGGGCCAGTCCTTGTAAAGGTTTGCTATTCGGCGGCTTTCGCGCTGGGATTGTTCGGATGGGTCTGCCAGTTGGCATAGGGTTCCACCTTGCGCCCGGTGCGGGCATCGACCGTGCCCAGGGCAAGTTCTTCCATCGTGATGCAATCCTCAACCGGGCAAACATTGACGCACAGGTTGCAGGCAACGCATTCGGCATCGTTCACCTGAAAGCCGCGCGCGCCGTCAATCGTGTTGAAAATCGCCTGATGCGAGGTGTCCTCGCAGGCGGCATAGCAGCGCCCGCATTTGATGCACAAGTCCTGGTTGATCTTGGCCTTGGTGACATAGTTCAGGTTCAAATCCTGCCAGTTGCGACAGTTCGGAACCGCCCGGCCGACCACCGAGGCGACCGAGGCATGGCCCTTTTCGTCCATCCATTGGCCAAGGCCCGAGATCATTTCCTGCACCACCTTGAACCCGTATGTCATGGCAGCGGTGCAGACCTGCACATTGCCCGCCCCTAGCGCCAGAAACTCTGCCGCATCGCGCCAGGTGGTCACGCCGCCAATACCGGAAACCGGCAGGTCCGCGGTGGCGGCATTGCGTTTGATTTCGGCCACCATATTCAGCGCAATCGGTTTCACCGCCGGGCCGCAATAGCCGCCGTGGGCACCAACCCCGTCAATCGTCGGTTCGGGCGCGAACAGGTCCAGATTGACCGAGGTGATCGAATTGATCGTGTTGATCAGGCTGACCGCATCGGCCCCGCCGCGCATTGCTGCCTCGGCGGGCATACGGATATCGGTGATGTTCGGCGTCAGTTTCACGATCACCGGCATACGGCTGTGCTGTTTGCACCAGCGGGTGACCATCTCGATATATTCCGGCACCTGACCCACGGCCGAACCCATGCCGCGTTCCGCCATCCCGTGCGGGCAGCCAAAGTTCAGTTCGACACCGTCGGCACCTGTTTCCTCAACCAGACCCAGGATCTTTTTCCAGGGTTCTTCCTCGCAGGGCACCATCAGGCTGACCACAAGGGCACGGTCGGGATAATCGCGTTTGACCGATTTGATTTCCTGGAGGTTGATCTCCAGCGGTCGGTCGGTGATCAGTTCGATGTTGTTCAGGCCCAGCAGACGCCGGTCGGCACCCCAGATCGCGCCATAACGCGGGCCGTTCACATTGACGATAGGCGGCCCGGCCTCGCCCAGGGTTTTCCAGACGACCCCGCCCCAGCCCGCCTCGAAGGCCCGGCGGACATTATATTCCTTGTCGGTGGGCGGCGCGCTGGCCAGCCAGAACGGGTTCGGGGATTTGATGCCTACAAATTCGCTGCGCAAGTCGGCCATGTCAGGCTCCTTCGTGGATACTGGACTGAATTAGGATCAGGTTGTTTTCGCTGTCGCGGATCAAAGACCAGCGGACGCCGGGTTGCCACGGCGCATCGTCCGGGCCTTCGTCAACCGTAACATTACAGGCGCGCAGGCGCGCGGTTTCGGCATCGACATCATCGCAGATCAGGCAAAGCGCCGGAATGTCGGAAACTGCAATCTCGGTGCGCCGGGCGAAATGCAACAATGTGTCGGCACCGTCGATTTGCAGGAAAATCCAGCGGAAATTATCGCCGTAGGGCACGTCGGTTTGAACCGTCATGCCCATCTTGTCGCGGTAAAATTCCAGCGCGCGTTGTTGGTCATCAACCGGGATGGACTGAAAGTTGATCCGGGTGAACATGCCTTAACCCATCAACGCGGCATGGATGTCTTCGGCGGCGTCGCGGCCCTCGGCGACGGCGGTCACCGTCAGGTCTTCGCCGCCGCTGGCGCAATCGCCCCCGGCCCAGATGCCGGCCACAGATGTTCTGCCGCAGGCGTCCACCTTGATCTTGCCACCTTCCAGCGTCAGTCTGCCGGGCACGGTTTCAAGGCGCTGACCGATGGCCCGCAACACCTGATCGGCGGGCAGGGTGACGGTCTCGCCGGTTTCCACCAGCTTGCCTGCCCTGGTTTCGGTTCGCGCGAGGGTGATGCCGTGATCCGAAATGGATTTGGGTGCCATATTGAACAGCAATTGCACGCCTTTGCCGGCGGCCAGATCCTGTTCAAACCGGCTGGCGGCCATTTCGGCCCGGCTGCGGCGATAGGCGATGGTGACGGATTCCGCGCCCAGCAATTTGCTTTGAACGGCGGCGTCCACCGCTGTCATGCCGCCGCCGATCACCACCACATGGCGGCCGACCGGCACATCTGTCTTGTCCGCTGACTGGCGCATCGCGGCGATCCAGTCCACCGCGTCGGCGCTGGAATGGTGGTTGTCTCCGGCCACGCCCAGGGCGTTGACCCCGGCCAGTCCCATCCCCAGAAATACCGCGTCGTAGCCCGCTGTCAGATCGGTCAGCGACAGGCCCTCGCCCAGCACCCGGCCATATTCCACGGTGATGCCGCCGATCCCCAGCAGCCAGTCAAGCTCGGCCTGGGCAAAGCCACCGGTCGCTTTATAGGCGGCAATGCCGAATTCGTTCAGCCCGCCGCCCTTGTGGCGGGCGTCCAGAATGGTGACCTTGTGACCCTTCATCGCCAACCGGTGCGCACAGGCCAGGCCCGCCGGGCCGGCCCCGACAACGGCGATCTTTTTGCCGGTTTCGGCACCGCGCGTGAACGGATGGGTCTTCGCCGCCATCAACCGGTCGGTGGCATAGCGCTGTAACTGCCCGATGATCACCGGTTTGCCTTCGGCGACTTCGCGCACGCAAACCTCTTCGCACAGGGTTTCGGTCGGGCAGACGCGGGCACACATGCCGCCCAGAATGTTCTGGCTGAAAATGGTCCGGGCGGCGGCTTCCGGGGTGCCTGTCGTGATCTGGCGGATGAACAGGGGAATGTCGATGGTGGTCGGGCAGGCGGTGGCACAGGGCGCGTCATGGCAGAAATAGCAGCGATCCGCCGCCACCAGCGCCTCATGGTCGGTCAAAGGCGGATGCAGGTCGGCAAAATTTGCGGCTATGGCGTCTTTTGACAAACGGCCCGCCGCAATTCCCGGCGTCAACGGATCAGATGGCATGGCAGTGTTCCCTGTTGTTTTTCAAACGATGGCACAGGTCAAATTTTTTATCAACTGGTAAATTTTTTGACTTGCGGTGATGTGATTCGCCCGCCCTCCCGGTTCGATTTGCGGTTTTGGCTGGAAAATCCGGGCTGGAACCAATCCAGCAACAACGCAAGAACTGTTTCCGATCCGGTGCTGAACCCGGCACATTTCTGACGATAACCCCCTGAAATCCGGCCACTTTATGACGATTTTTCGACCGAAGGCGTCAAAAATGTGTATACTGGACCCAAGATAAAACAGGCTGACCGACCCAATTTAAGAATTGGGGACTTATCCGAGGTCGTCAGCCCAGGACTCGGAGACTACCATGCTGCCCAATACCCGTAAGCTGCCCGAAGGGCTGGCCATTGCTGCGCAAAGTGCTGAATTCTGGCGGCGTCTGGCCCCCGGCCTGACGATTTCCGACGCCCAGCCGCGCGGGCCGATCTCCCGCCAAAGCGAACTGTCGAGAAACGAGCGTATGGCGCTGGTGAATGACGGTTTTCTGCATCTGAAACAGCCGGGGTTGGAGGCTGATTTGGCGCGGATTGCCGAAGCCATGGAAAAGATCACCGAAGCGGGTTTGCCCACCGCCTTTGTCGGGGTTTACGATGAAGTCTGGTCGATTGCCGGGCAGTTGAACGAGGTTCTGAACGTGTTGTTCGGCGGCAAGGCCATGTTGATGCCGGATTTTTGGGCCGATTACGGTGCCCGGAACGGCGCCGGCTCCGCCGCTCAGCGCCGTCGTCCGGGGCAGGGTGTGTTTGACGACGGCACCCCAAAAACCGCGACCGTCTGGGTGCCCCTGACAGCGGCGACGCCGGAGAACGGCTGCATCTATGCGGTGCCCGCCAGCCAGGATCGCAATTACGCCAGCAAGGATCACGCCCGCGCGGATTCCAGCCTGCTGGCCATTCGCGCCCTGCCGGCCCTGCCGGGGGATGTTCTGATCTGGACCGGTGAAACCTATCACTGGCAGTCCCGCCCGGCCCGCCGGACCGAGGACGCCCCCTTGATGAGCCTGAACTGGGAGTTCCAAAGCCGCGAGATTGCGCCGATCGACGGGGTCCTGGTGGAAAGCTATCCCTATGTCCCGTTTGAAACCCGTCTGGCGCTTCTGGCCCGGCAAATGCCGCGCCACGCGCCGGAAATGGGCGGTAATCCGGTCTGGCGTGCGGTACAACAGACACTGGCCAACCGTTTTCCGATGCCGGGACAGGCCCTGCGCGCTTAAAGCTCTTTCATCTTCTTTGGGATTTGGGATAAGAGGCACCGTCCAAAACCTAACCCCTTAGGAGATTGAAATGGGTTATCGAGTCGTCGTCGCGGGCGCCACGGGCAATGTGGGCCGCGAAATGCTGAATATTCTGGCAGAACGCCAGTTCCCGGTTGATGAAATTGCAGCTTTGGCAAGCCGCAAATCCATTGGCACCGAATGCAGCTTTGGCGACAAGACCGTGAAGACCCAGGATCTGGACACCTTCGACTTCACCGGTTGGGATATCGCGCTGTTTGCGGTGGGCTCTGTAGCCACCAAGAAATACGCGCCGATCGCCGCCAAGGCGGGCTGTATCGTGATCGATAACTCGTCTTTGTATCGCTATGATCCTGACGTGCCGCTGATCGTCCCCGAGGTGAATGCCGATGCGATTTTCGGCTATGCCAAGAAAAACATCATCGCCAATCCGAACTGTTCAACCGCGCAGATGGTGGTGGCGTTAAAGCCGCTGCATGACCGCGCGACGATCAAGCGGGTGGTGGTGTCAACCTATCAATCCGTATCTGGTGCCGGCAAAGAAGGCATGGACGAGTTGTGGGACCAGACCAAGGGCATCTATGTGCCGGGTCAGGAACGCGCGCCCAAGAAATTCACCAAACAGATCGCGTTCAACGTGATCCCGCATATCGACGTGTTCATGGAAGACGGCCAGACCAAGGAAGAATGGAAAATGGTCGCCGAAACGAAAAAGATTGTCGATCCCAAGATCAAGGTCACCGCAACTTGTGTGCGGGTGCCGGTCTTTGTCGGCCATTCCGAGGCGATCAACAT
>JAURMY010000090.1 GCA_030830465.1 Alphaproteobacteria bacterium | reverse complement strand
TCACCAGCGACGGCACCATGTACTTCGGCGAAGTGGCCTATCGCCCGCCGGGCTTCAAGGTGTTCGAGCTGCTGGAAAAGGTTTACGGCTTCAATGCCTATCAGGCCATGGTGCTGGTGTTCGACCCGAAAACCACCGAGCAGGAAATTGTCGATTTCTTCCCCAAGGAAGTGGTCGACGCCAAAGGGCACGCCGGTTGTTTCGGCGTGTACCCGCGCCGCCGCGTGGTCAGCCAGCTGGAAATTCCGCAAGAAACCCTGGAGCACCCGTACTTCGATTTCCATGAGCTCACCGCGCCGCTGGAAGAAACCGTGGCGATGATCACGGCGGCGGGCGGTGTGGCCGACCTGTTTGTTGCCGATGCGGGGGACGAGGCGCAGATGCAGGCGGCGATTGACCACTGTGTCGCGCATTTCGGCGGGCTGAAGGTGTTCTTTGCCAATGCCGGCAACACGGATTCAGTCAAACCGTTTCTGGAGCAAAGCGTGGATCAATGGACCGGCATGTTTCAGGATAATGTCGTCACCGCCTTTGTCGCCTGCAAGCTGGCGGGCAAATATATGTGTGACAATGGCGGCGGGTCGATCATCCTCAATTCCTCGACCGGCAGTCTGCGCGCCCGTGGCGGAACCGAGGCTTATGGTGCCGCCAAGGCCGGGGTCAACCACCTGACAATGACGGCGGCAAATGCATTCGCCGGCAAGAACGTGCGGGTCAATGCGATCCTGCCCGGCCTGACGGAAACCGGCTTGACCAAGCCGATGTTCGACTGGGCGCGCAATGTCGGCAAAGAGGACCGTCTGGGCAAGCTGACCCCGATGCAGCGCCCCGGATATGTCGAGGATCAGGCGGCTGTCGCGGCCTTTCTGGCCAGCGACGATGCGGCCTATGTGGATGGCCAGTTGATTCCGGTCGATGGCGGGATAAGCTCTACCCACCCGGCCGGACGGTTCGTTTACTAAGCGGCAGCGCAGCGCGGCCTATTGACCGGGGCAGATATAATGTGGTTTAGTATAGTATACTAGTTTACGATATCTGCGAAAGACAGATCGGGAACCAACGCGGGAGAGTCAAATGACAGTGCAAAAATTCGATCGGGCGGCACATGCCAAGGCAATGCGGGCCGAAGGCTGGTGGCAGGACCTGACCTTTGACGACCTGCTGGACCGGGCGATTGCGGCAGACCCTAACAAACCGGCGCTGATCTCCTACCGCCATGACGCGGGCTATGCCGCACCTGTGCGGACCATATCTTATAAAGATCTTGGCGATGCAGTCGCCAAAGCCGCCGGGGCCTTCAGCGCGATGGGGATCGGCAAGGGCGATGTGGTGGCGATCATGCTGCCGAACTGGGCCGAATTTGTCATCGCCTCTTACGCGCTGACCCGGATCGGTGCGATCCCCAATCCGCTCATGCATATCTTCCGCGAGCGGGAATTGCGCTTCATGCTGAAATTCGCCGACACCAAAGGCATCGTGATCCCGAAAAGCTTTCGCGGCCATGATTTCGAGGCGATGCTGGAGGGTCTGCGCCCCGAATTGCCGGATCTGAAAAACGTCATCGTGGTGGATGGGGCCGGCGCGAATTCTTGGGAAAATGCGATCACCAAATCCCCGGCGAAACCTCTGGCCGCTGCGGATGTCGCGCGGATCGACCCCGGCGCAATGTGCGTGCTGATGTATACCTCGGGCACGACCGGCGAACCCAAGGGCGTCATGCATTGCTGTAACACGATGATCGCCTGCGTGAAATCGCTGGGCGACCGGTTCGGTCTGTCGCCAGCCGATGTGCATATCGGATCAACCCCGTTTGGCCATATGACTGGCTATACTGCTGTTATGGTTCAGGCGCTTTATTACGGTTCAACCGTGGTGATGATGGATGTCTGGGACGGGGCTGCGGCAACCGAAATCATGGTGCGCGATGGCGTCAGCCATATGGCCGGGGCCACGCCGTTTCTGGCCGATATCTGCCGGGTCGTCGGGGCCGGGTCCCCTGCACCCAAGCTTAGCACATTCCTGTGCGGCGGCGCGCAAATCCCCCCGCCGGTGATCGCCAATGCAACCAAATTGCTGAACCTGCGGGTGTCATCCCTGTGGGGCATGACCGAGTCCCTGGCCGGCACTTTGACCGAACCCGAACGCGCGTTCGAGAAATCCGCGACCACTGACGGTCGTGCGGTGGACGGTGTGGAACTGTTGATCGCGGACGAGGACTTGGCCCCCCTGCCCACCGGCGAGACCGGGCGGCTATACTTCCGGGGATCGCAGCAATTTCTGGGCTATTACAAGAAACCCGGCCTTGCCGGACGCGGGGCCGAGGGTTGGTTTGACACCGGCGATCTGGCCTATATGGACGCCGAGGGCTATATCCGCATCGACGGGCGGTCCAAGGACATCATCATCCGGGGCGGCGAGAACGTGCCGGTGGTCGAGATCGAGGCGATGTTCTATGCCCATCCCGATGTGGTGGATGCCGCCATCGTCGGCTATCCCGACCCCCGCATGGGCGAACGCGGTTGCCTGTTTCTGGCGCTGAAAGACGGGGCCAGTTTCACCATGGACGATGTCATTGCGCTGATGACCAAAAATGGGGCGGCCAAACAATACTGGCCCGAGGCGCTGGAAATCATTCCGGCGATGCCGCGCACCGCCAGCGGCAAGATCCAGAAATTCATACTGAAGGATCAGGCGGCGAAACACGCCGTCGCCTGACCCTATCCCATTCGCAAAGGACGCATGATGGACTTTGATCTGCCGCAGGACGTGACCGCCAAACTGGCCGAGCTTGACGCCTTTATCGAGGCTGAAATCAAGCCGCTCGAAGCGCAGAACATGCAGTTCTTTGACCACCGCCGCGAAAATGCCCGCACCGACTGGGAGGATGATGGACGTCCAACCGACGAATGGCGTGCCTTGATCAGCGAAATGGAACGCCGGGCCGATGCGGCCGGGCACCTGCGGTTCTGCCTGCCGAAATCCTGTGGCGGGCAAGGGGCCAATGTGCTGATGAACACCGCGATCCGCGAACATCTGGCGGCACGCGGACTGGGCCTGCACAACGATTTGCAGGATGAAAGCTCAATCGTCGGTAACTTTCCGATCGTCCCGGCGATTGACCGGTTCGGCACCCCGGAACAACGGGTCTATATCGACGGTATCATCACCGGCAAACGGCATCTGTCATTCGCGCTGACCGAACCCAATCACGGGTCAGACGCGACTTGGCTGGAAACCCGCGCGGTGCGCGATGGCGACCATTGGGTGATCAATGGCATGAAACGCTGGAATTCGCAGGTTGGCCGGGCCGAAGCCAATCTGGTTTTCGCCCGCACCTCGGGCAAGGATGGCGAGGCCAAGGGCATCACCGCCTTTATCGTGCCGGTGAACACACCGGGGCATAACATCCTTTACAATCACTGGACCTTCAACATGCCCTCGGACCATGCCGAGGTTGAATTGAAGGACGTTCGTGTGCCTGACAGCGCGATTCTGAACACCGAGGGCGACGGGTTGCGGATCGCGATGATCTTCATCCATGAAAACCGCATCCGCCAGGCCGCCGCCAGCGTCGGTGCCGCGCGGTATTGCGTGGCCGAGGCGGTGAAATACGCCAAATCGCGGATCATCTTTGGCGAACCCTTGGCCAGCCGTCAGGCAATCCAGTTCCCGCTGGCTGAACTCCATACCGAGGTTGAAATGCTGCGGAACTTTATCTTCCGCACCGCCTGGATGATGGACCGACAGGAGCCGTCGACGATTTCCGATCTGGTTTCCATGTGCAATTTCAAGGCCAATAATCTGGTCTGCCGCGCCGCCGATATGGCGATGCAGGTGCATGGCGGCATCGGCTATTCCCGCGCCATGCCGTTTGAACATATCTATCGCCACCACCGCCGCTATCGGATCACCGAAGGCAGCGAAGAGGTGCAAAAACGCCGAGTGGCGCAATTCCTGTTCGGCTTTGGCAGCAGGCAGGCGTGACCTTGGCGGCGCGAACCATTGCGGCGGATGCACCGGATTTCGCGCCCGACACTTTGCGCGATTTTCTGCAAGGGTTTCTGGGGCGCAAAGTATCCGACTTGTCCATCAAAGCGACCCAGGGCGGCATGTCCAACCCAACCTATTTCGTTACCGCCGACGATTGGCGGGCTGTCCTGCGCAAACAACCGGTCGGGGAACTGGCAAAATCCGCCCATGCGATTGACCGCGAATTCCGGGTGCTGACAGCGCTGTTTGGCAGCGACGTACCGGTGCCGGAACCTTTCCATTATCACAGCGATCCGTCGCTGCTGGGCACGCCCTTTTACCTGATGCAATGGCTTGACGGGCGGGTGATGACCGAATACGCGACGCCGGGCCTGACACCGGCGGATCGCACAGCACATTACCGCTCGATGAGCGCGACAATGGCGGCGATCCATCGGCTGGATTTCCGCACCGTCGGGCTGGGCGATTATGGCCGCGAGGGTAATTATTTCAAACGCCAGATCAGCCGCTGGTCGTCCTTGTGGGACCAGTACCGCAAGGGTGACGACGACAACCCCGACCTTGACGCGATGATCCGGTGGCTGTCCGGGCGCATTCCCGACAGCGAATTTCTGACCCTGTGCCACGGCGATTTTCGCATCGGCAACATGATCTTTCATGCGACTGAACCAAGGGTGATCGGGGTGCTGGATTGGGAACTGTCAACCCTTGGCCATCCGCTGGTCGATGTCGCCTTCAACACTCAGGCCTGGAACATGGCACCGGATGAAAACGGCGGGCTGTTGGGGATGGATCTTGCGGCCCTCGGCATTCCGTCCGAGGCCGATTATCTGGAAGGTTATTACACCAAGGCTGGTTCGATCGAACGCATGACAGATTTCCACCGGGTTTTTGCAATGTTTCGCGGTGCTGTCGGCAGTGCCGGGGTGGCGGTGCGCGGTGAGCTTGGCAACAACACCCTGCCCGACGCGGCGCGGATCGGGCGGCATCTGGCTAGGGCCTATGCCGGGCGCGGCATGCAGATCGCAAGGGCCAGCGGCATATGAGGGGGGACGCAATGGCAATGGATGTGGATCAGGCGATCAAGGCGCGGCGTTCGGTCCGGGGGTATCTGCCCCGCGAAGTGCCCGAGGATGTCCTGCACGAGGTCTTTGCACTGGCGCAACTGGCCCCTTCGAACTGCAATATCCAGCCCTGGATTTCGCATGTGGTATCCGGCGCGGCCTTGCATGCCCTTGGGGCCGAGATGGTCGCCGCCGCACAGGCCGGAATCGCGCCGGACCCGGATTTCCGCGCCGACCGCAAATTCACCGGTATCTATCGCGAACGGCAGATCGACGCGGCGGTCGAACTTTATGGCTGCATGGGCATCGACCGCTATGACCGCCCGGCGCGGGACGCGGCCTATTGGCGAAACCTGTCGTTCTTTGACGCACCGCACGCGGTGTTTGTCTTCATGCATGGCGAATTTGAAGAACGCGAAGCGGTCGATCTTGGCATTTATGCCCAGACCCTGATGCTGGCGATGATTTCGCGCGGCATCGACAGTTGCGCCCAAGGCGCGCTCAGCCTTTATCCGACGATCATCCGCCGCCATCTGGGCCTGCCTGCGGATCACCGCCTGATTTATGGCATCTCGTTTGGTTATGAGGACAAGACGAACGCCGCCAATCTTGCCAGGGTCGGGCGTGAAAGCCTGCCCAACGCCGTCGCCTTTCACCGTTAGGACCTGAACATGGATCAAAAACTGCTGGGCAAAGTTGCCATTGTCACCGGGGCTGCACGCGGGATCGGGCGCGCCTATGCGCTGCGACTGGCGCGGCTGGGGGCCGATGTTGTGATCAGCGACGTGAACCTGCAAGGGGCCGCGCGGATCGGCGAGGAATTGACCGCCGACAGCGTGATGGCCGAGATCGAGGCGCTGGGACGGCGCTCGATCGGGATCGAAGGCGATCTGCGCGAGCCTGCGGTGGTGGACCGGTTGGCGGCTGAAACCCTGTCGGCCTTTGGGCGGATCGATATTCTGGTCAATAATGCCGGCGTGGCCGTGGCCCGCAATTCAGGTGCCCATGCCAGCGACACAACGCCCGAGGCGTTTGATTATCTGATCGACGCCAACCTGAAAACAGCGTTTCTGTGCAGCCGCGCGGTCGTTCCGGCGATGAAGGCACAGGGGGGCGGTGTAATCGTCAATATCTCGTCACAAACCGGTATCGCGCTGCTGGAGGACGGAAATCTGGCGGTCTATGGCGCGGCCAAGGCCGGGGTTGCCTATCTGACCCGCGCCCTTGCCGCCGAACTTGGCCCCTTTGGCATCCGCGCCAATGCAATTGCACCAGGGATCGTTCAGACCGCCCGCCTGAAAAAACTCGACCCCAGCATGGGGGTCGGCACCGATGCGCAACTGAACGCCATTGCCCTCAGGCGTTTTGCCGAACCCGAGGACATGGCCAATGTGCTGGAATTTCTGGCAACCGACCTGTCGGGCTATGTCACAGGTCAGGTCATTTCCGCCTGTGGTGGCGTGGTGATGCACCCAAACTGAGGGATTGCGTCGGCTTTGGCGCCTTTCGTGCTCTCCCCGTGGATATTTATAGACCCAAGAAGCCATTTTCTTAGTTCTTCAAATATCCCCGCCGGAGGCACCCTGAGCCAAGCCCGAAGGGCGCGGGCGCGGGCGCGGCATAATATTGCGCACGTTTGTGCGCTCTGCCAAGTCAGCCGACATGTGCCCAGCCGATCAGGCTGATTTTCGATCCGCAAGGATGAAATCCGCCGCGCGTTCCCCGATCATCATCGCGGGGGCTGAGGTGTTGCCGCCAATCAGGCTGGGCATGACCGAGGCATCTGCAACCCGAAGGCCCTGAAGGCCCCGCACCTTCAACCGGCTGTCGAGCACGGCTTGCCGGTCGCCATCGGCCCCCATGCGGCAGGTGCCGACCGGGTGATAAACCGTCATCACGAATGCCCGCACCGCCTGTTCCAGTTCGGCGTCGGTTTGGTACTGCGCACCGGGGGTCAGTTCCTCGCCCAGATAGGGCGCGAAAGCCGGTTGCGACAGGATATTCCGGCTGGCCTTCAGGCCGCGTACCAATGTTTGCAGGTCGTCGTCGTGTTTCAAAAACCCGTGTTCCAGCCCGATCTTGTCGCGGCTGTTTGCTGATTTCAGATAGACCCGGCCCCGGCTGTTGGGACGCGAGACATTGGCATGCAGGATAAAACCGTGTTCGGCGGGCAGGATATCGGCCCGGCCCTTCATCCCGACCACCAAGGTCAGCTGCACATCAGGGCGGTCAAGCCCCGGCAGCGTGCGGATAAAGCCGCCTGCCTCGGCGGCGTTCGAGGAAAACGGGCCGTTCCGAAGCAGGGCATAGCGCAGGGCGGCCAAACCGAGGCGCGGCAGGGTGCTGCGGTTCAACGCCATGGAACTGCGCGACGGATCGCGGGCCGTCAGGCCGACCGAGGGGTGGTCTTGCAGATTGGCCCCGACACCCGGCAGGTCGGCTTTGACCTCAAGCCCGAGGGCATTCAGATCTGCCGCCGCGCCAATGCCCGACAGCATCAGGAGTTGCGGCGTGTTCATCGTGCCCGCAGACAGGATCACCTCACCCTTTGCCGCCAGACGGAATGTCTCGCCGCCACGCGTCACCTCAAGCCCGGTGGCGCGACCCTTTTCGATCACCACCCGGTTCACATGGGTTTCGTCGAATATCTTCAGGTTACCGCGCATCAGCACCGGTTTCAGGAAGGCCCGCGAGGTATTGAGCCGCGCCCCGCCCCTTTGGTTGACGTGGTAAAGACCGACGCCATCCTGCCGGTTGCCATTGAAATCGTTGTTGGCCTCGTACCCGGCCTGTTGGCCCGCCCTAAGGAAGGCGCGGGCAATCGGGTTGGGGGAGCGCAGGGTATCGACATCCAATTCACCGCCCTGGCCGTGAAACTGGCTGTTCTCGCCATGCCAGTTTTCATGGCGCTTGAAGGCGGGCAGAACATCGGTGAAATTCCACCCCGTCACACCGTATTGCGCCCAATCATCATAATCCCGCGCATTGCCCCGGATATAGACCGCCCCGTTCAGAACCGTGCAACCGCCCATCATCCGCCCGCGCGGGCAGTTGATTTCGCGCCCCGCAACCTCGGGGGCCGCGTCATAGGCATATTGCCAGTTAAACCGGCTGTCCGACAACAGGAACACATTGCCAAAGGGCAGCAGGGTTTTCAGGTTTGACGGAAAGCGGCGATCGGATTCGCCAGCCTCGATCAGGGCCACACGGATCGTAGGATCCGCCGACAATCGGTTGGCGATGACGGCCCCGGCAGAGCCTGCCCCGACCACGATATAGTCAAAACTTTCGCGCGCGGTCATCGTACCCCTCCGGAGGCCAGCAGGCGGGCAATCGCCTCTTCCCCCATATAGTCCGCCAAAATGGCCCGTGTCTGTTCACCCAGCGAAGGCACGCGGGGGTTGTCATAGGGATTGCGCGACATCAGAAACGGCGGGTTGCTGGCCTTGAAGGCCCCGCCGCCGTCCTGAACCGCGCGCATCGTGCCGCGATGCCGGGTTTGTTCCCAGTCCATCGCCTCGGCCACGGTTTTATAGCGTGAACAGGGCAGACCCGCCGCCATGAAGGTTTGCTCGCACTCGACCGCGTTGCGCTGGATCGTCCATTTTTCAATTTCGTGGATCATCAGATGCCAGTTCAACTCGCGTTTGGCGGTGGTTGAATATTTGTCGTCCCGCGTCCAGTCGGGATTGCCGACCACCCGTGCCATCGCATCAAAATTCTTCTGGCTGAGGGGGGCGGCGATGACAAAGCCGTCGCTGGCTTTCATCGGGGTATAGATGTGGCGCGGGGTATGGATTGGAAACTGTGCCTCCTGACACTCAAAAATCAGCATGTTCAGCATGCAATCCATCAGCGACAGGTCGATCATCTGCCCCAAACCGTCCTTTTCGCGCTGCAACAAGGCGGCCTCGATCGCGCCAAAGGCATAAGTGCCGCCCAGCACATCGGCCATGAAAATCGCCGTATTGCCGGGTTTGGTCGCCCCTTGGTACCCCATATTGGCCAGATCAAACCCGCTGCCTGCGTGGATGATCGGGGCATAGGCCGGATCTTTGGCGGCGGGGCCGGTCTGCCCGAAACCGGTGATCGCGCAATAGATCAGACGGGGGTTCGCCGCACTGAGGGCCGCGTAATCCATACCGAACCGCTGCATCACACCGGGGCGGAAATTTTCCAGCACCACGTCAGCCTTGCCGGCGATTTCCCGCGCCACGGCCAACCCTTCGGGGGTTTTCAGATCGACCGCGATGGACCGCTTGCCGACATTGAGCTGGCCGAAATAGCTGCTGTATCCATCCCTTAGCGGCAGGCGGGTGCGCATGTCGTCGCCATTGATCGGCTCGATCTTGATGACATCCGCCCCCATATCCGCCAACAGGCGGCTG
>JAURMY010000089.1 GCA_030830465.1 Alphaproteobacteria bacterium | reverse complement strand
CTATTCTGGTGGATGGCAAGAACGCCACCGAAGGGGATCGCGACGCGTTTCTGGCGCGGTTTGGCATGTTGTTTCAGGGCGGCGCGCTGTTTGATTCCATGCCCGTCTGGCAGAACGTGGCCTTCCGGCTGATGCGCGGCTCATTGAAACGCCCCAAGGATGAGGCCCGCGCCATCGCGATTGATAAGCTCCGCCGTGTTGGCCTGAAAGAGCGTGTCGCCGATCTGTTCCCCGCCGAATTGTCCGGCGGAATGCAAAAGCGCGTCGGCCTGGCCCGCGCCATTGCGGCCGAGCCCGAAATCATCTTTTTTGATGAGCCCACCACCGGGCTTGATCCGATCATGTCGGGCGTTATCAACGAATTGATCCGCGAAATCGTGGTCGAAATGGGTGCAACCGCGATGACAATCACCCATGATATGTCAAGCGTGCGCGCGATTGCCGACCATGTGGCGATGATCCACGAGGGTGTGGTGCAATGGACGGGGCCTGTGGCCGATCTGGATCATTCCGGCGATCCCTATCTGGATCAATTCATCAACGCCCGCGCCGAAGGGCCGATTGAGGCGGTGCGATGACCCTGTTCCTGAAAATCGCCAACCTGTCCCTTCTGGTCCTGTTCCCCATCGCCTGGTTCGCGCCCCTGATGAAGTCGGGTATTCTGCCTTTTCTCAGCCTGACCGAAAACTCGATCATGTCGGCGCTTCAGGGCATCTGGGCGCATGACATTTATCTGGCCCTGCTGATGACCTTTTTCGCGATTTTCGCGCCTTATATCAAAATCATCGGGCTGGCCCTGATCCATTTTGATTTGATGTCAGGCAAGGTTCTGGGCGCGCTGACCTTCATCGGCAAGCTGGCGATGGCCGATATTTTCCTGATTGCCATTTATATCGTGATTTACACCGGCATTTCGGTGGCCGGCGTCAATGTACGGGTCGAAACCGCCTGGGGGCTTTATCTGTTTACCGGCTGCGTCGTGGCGTCGCTGATCCTGTCGCTGCTGACAAAGCGGGCCCAAGGATGAGCAAGACCACTTTCACCTGCAACGCCTGCGGGGCCACGCATAAGAAATGGGCCGGGCGTTGCGAGGCCTGCGGCGAGTGGAATTCCATCGTGGAAGAGGCCGCCCTGTCCGCCGGTCCCGCCAAAAAGACCCTCGGGGCGGCCAAGGGCCGGCGCATCGAACTGTCGGATCTGGCGACCAAGGACAAGCCCCTGAACCGTTCGGTCAGCGGCATGGCCGAGTTTGACCGGGTGCTGGGCGGCGGTCTGGTGCCCGCCAGCGCCATTCTGGTGGGCGGCGATCCGGGCATCGGCAAATCCACATTGTTGTTGCAAGCAGCGGCGGCATTCGCCCGCAAGGGTTTGAAATCCATATATGTTTCAGGCGAGGAAGCGGCCAGCCAGATCCGTATGCGGGCCGACCGGCTGGGCCTGTCGGATGCGCCTGTCCTGCTGGCCGCCGAAACCAATCTGCGCGACATACTGACGACCCTGGACGCCGAGCGCCCCGATTTCGCGATCATCGATTCGATCCAGACCATGTGGGCCGATCATGTGGACAGCGCGCCGGGATCGGTCAGCCAGGTGCGGGCGGCGGCGCATGAGCTGACCAGTTTTGCCAAAAGGCGCGGTATTTCCGTGGTTCTGGTCGGCCACGTCACCAAGGAGGGCCAGATCGCCGGTCCCCGCGTGGTGGAACATATGGTCGATACGGTGATGTATTTTGAAGGCGAGCGCGGCCATCAGTTCCGCATCCTGCGCGCCGTCAAGAACCGGTTCGGCCCGGCGGATGAAATCGGCGTGTTTGAAATGACCGGAGAAGGCCTGTCCGAGGTCACCAATCCTTCGGCCTTGTTTCTGTCGGAACGGGATCAGCCGGCCTCGGGTTCGGTGGTGTTTGCGGGGATCGAAGGCACCCGGCCGGTGCTGGTGGAAATTCAGGCGCTTGTGGCGCAAAGCCCGCTGGCCACCCCCCGGCGCAACGTCGTGGGCTGGGATTCCGGGCGCTTGTCGATGATCCTTGCGGTTCTGGAAGCGCGTTGTGGCATCAGCTTTTCCGGCATGGATGTCTATCTGAACATTGCCGGCGGGATGCGGATATCGGAACCCGCGGCCGATCTGGCCGTGGCCGCCGCCCTTTTGAGCGCGCGCCAGGACCAACCCCTGCCCGCCGACACGGTGGTATTCGGCGAAATCAGCCTGTCCGGCGCGTTGCGGCCAATCACCCAGGCCGAGGCCCGTCTGAAAGAGGCCGCCAAGCTGGGATTTGCCACCGCAATTGCGCCGGCCAGCATTAAACAGGCCTCGACCGCCGATTTCGCCCTAAAAAAACTTTCGGACCTTGGCGAGTTTATTGTAGAAGTCTTCGGAGACGTTGAGGCCTAGGCGAGGAACAGGCGCGATATGGATGGATTTACACTGGTAGACGCGGCAGTTGCAGGCGTCATTCTGATCTCGGCCATCCTGGCCTTTTCGCGCGGTTTCGTGCGCGAAGTGCTGTCGATTGCGGGCTGGGTTCTGGCAACCGTGGTGGCGTATTCGTTCGCCCCGCAGGCGGAACCTCTGGTCAAGGAAAT
>JAURMY010000088.1 GCA_030830465.1 Alphaproteobacteria bacterium | reverse complement strand
TGGGTGCCGAGTTCCTTGACCGGGTGGGCCGCAGCCGCAATTTCTGCGGCATCAAGGAAAGCTCTGGCGACATCAACCGGGTGCATATGCTGGCGCGGGATTATCCGCATATCCAGCTTGGCTGTGGCATGGACGATCAGGCGCTGGAGTTTTTTGCCTGGGGCGCGCCGTTCTGGGTCTGCGGCGGCTCAAACGCCCTGCCGCTTGAACATATCGCACTTTATGAGGCCTGTGTGATCCAAGGCGATTTCGCCAAGGGCCGCCGCATAATGAGCGCGCTGATGCCCTTGATGCGGGTGCTGGAGCAGGGCGGCAAGTTCATCCAGACGATCAAGCACGGCGTCAGCATGAACGGGATCGAGGCCGGGGCCATGCGGGCACCCCTGAAGGGCCTGAACAAGGACGACAAACGCGAACTGGAACAAGTGGTCCGGGTGCTGAAAACGACAATTGCCGATATTCGGGCAGAGAAGTGATCGGGGGCAAAGCGATGACATTGCTGACAAAAGACAAATACAAGGCCATTGCAGCCGGTCTTGACCTGCCGAATGCGGCCTTCATTGACGGCGGCTTCCGACCGGCCATCTCGGGCAAGACCTTTGAAACCATCAACCCCGCCACCGGCGCCAAGCTGGCCGATATTGCGGCCTGTGACGCTGCGGATGTGGATTTCGCGGTGTCAAAGGCGCGCGCGGCGTTTGAAGATGGCCGCTGGTCACGCCTGCATCCCCGCGACCGCAAGGCGGTGCTGATCCGGCTGGCCAAGCTGACGACAAGAAACGCCCGCGAATTGGCGGTGCTGGAAAGCCTCGACAGCGGCAAGACGATCTATGATTGCGAGATGGTCGATATCCCCGAAACGATCCATGTCCTCAAGTGGCACGCCGAGTTGATTGACAAGATCTATGATCAGGTCGCCCCGGCGTCGGACGATCACATCGCCATGGTGGTGCGCGAACCGGTTGGTGTGGTCGGGCTGGTTTTGCCGTGGAACTTTCCGCTGTTGATGCTGGCCTGGAAAATCGGCCCGGCGCTGGCGGCCGGGTGTTCGGTCGTGGTGAAACCCGCTGCCGAAACCACGCTGACCGCCTTGCGCGTCGCCGAACTGGCGATGGAGGCGGGTCTGCCGCGCGGGGTTCTGAATGTGGTGCCGGGACATGGCCCCGATGTGGGCGAACCCATCGGCAGGCATATGGATATCGACGCGGTGTCCTTCACCGGTTCCACCGCCACCGGAAAACGGTTCTTGCGTTACGCAGCGGAAAGCAACGCCAAGGAGGTCACGCTGGAGATGGGGGGCAAAAACCCCGCCATCGTGATGGACGACGCCGGAAATCTGGACCGGGTTGCCGCCCATGTGGTGAACGGCGCGTTCTGGAATATGGGTGAAAACTGCTCGGCCTCATCGCGGTTGATCGTGCATAAATCGGTCAAGGCCGATCTGTTGAAACGCATTGCCCATCACACCAAACAATGGAACACCGGTGACCCGCTGGACCCGGAAACCCGCATGGGCGCGCTGGTGTCAAAGGCGCATTTCGAAAAGGTTTGCGGCTATTTGAAACAGGCGGATAACATCGTTCTGGGCGGCAAGGCGCAAGACGGGTTTGTCGAGGCAACCGTGGTGGAACTGACCGGCAACACCCACCCGTTGGCCCGCGAGGAAATATTCGGACCGGTTCTAAGCGTGATCGAAATATCAGGGTTTGATGAGGCGATCAGCATGGCCAACGACACCGACTATGGGCTTTGCGCCTCGATCTTCACCGCCAATGTCAAACGCGCCATTCGCGGTGCGCGGTCCCTTAGGGCGGGAACGGTCACCGTCAACAGTTTCGGCGAGGGCGATATTTCAACGCCGTTCGGCGGTTACAAACAATCCGGTTTCGGCGGGCGCGACAACGGCATCCACGCGCATGACCAATACACACAACTGAAGACCATCTGGATCGATCTGGCGGATGACGCGGACGAGGCCGTGGATTGAGCGGATTTCGCGCCACGCGCCTGCCGGTTCACCGCGGGGCTGCGGGATGGGACGCAATTCTGCCCCGTCTCAGGCCCGGTCCCGCGCTGGACGCGGATCATAGTGCGGACTTTGCCGTAATCGGCGGCGGCTTTGCCGGGTTGTCCGCAGCGCGAAGGCTGACGCAGCTTGCCCCCGGCGCGAAAATTGTCGTGCTGGAAGCGGGCCGGATTGCCGAGGGCGCCTCGGGGCGCAACTCGGGTTTCATGATCGACCTGCCGCATGAGTTGACCAGTGAAGATTACACCGGCGGCGGCGACGACCGCGCGATTATCCGGCTCAACCGGCAGGCGCAGGCCTTTGCCGGCGTTGCGGTTGAACAATACGGGATTGATCCGAATTTCTTTGACCGCGCCGGCAAGGTGAACGGCGCGGCCAGCCAGACGGCGCATGCCCACAACCTGAGCTACGCGAAACATCTGGAAAGCCTGGGTGAAGGCTCAGAGGTCCTGGACGCGCAAGCGATGCAGGCACTGACCGGCAGCCGGTATTTTCTGTCGGGCCTGTACACGCCGGGGACGGTGATGCTGCAACCCGCCGGATATATCCGCGGACTGGCAGACGGGTTGCGGGGCTCGGGCGTGCAGGTGTTTGAACACAGCCCGGTCACCGGTTTTACCCGCGACGGTGCGGGCTGGGCGATCCAGACGCCACAGGCGAAGGTCACGGCAGGCAAGGTTATCCTGACCGTCAATGGCCATCTTGAAAGCTTTGGCTTTGCGGCCGGGCGGTTGATGCATCTGTTCCTGTTTGCCACCATGACGCCCGAACTGGATGCCGGTGCGATGGCTTTGCTGGGCGGGCAACCGCGCTGGGGTATCACCCCGTCAGACCCGATGGGCACGACCCTGCGCCGCATCAACAGCGGGCAGGGCGGCAACCGCATTGTCACCCGCACCTGTGCGGTACTGCGATCCGGCATGGCCGCAACACCGGGCGATCTGTCCCGCGCTGCGCGGGTGATGCAAAAGAAGTTCGACAGCCGCTTTCCGCAATTGGCCGGAATGAGGATGGAACATCTTTGGGCCGGGCATCTGTGTCTGTCGATGAACAACGTCGCGGTCATGCGCGAAGTCGCCGACGGGGTTTTCGCGGGCTGTGTTCAGAACGGTCTGGGAACCGCGCGCGGCACCTTGACCGGTATCGGGGCCGCGGAGCTGGCCTGTGGTCTGGCCAGCGATATCACCCGCCATTTCAGCGCCGAACCCGAACCCAAACGCCTGCCGCCACAGCCATTCCGCGACCCCAGCGCCAATGTTTTGCTGCGCTGGAAGGAATTTCGCGCCGGCCGGGAATAAGATGTCTGGCTGTTTGGTGTGCGGGTTTTCCCGCGCATCCGATCTTAAGCGAAACAGTGCGCGCCCCGCCGAACCGCGGCGTTCTGTTCAGGGGCTTGGGCAACGGTTCCCGGCCCGAGCTAAAACCGGAAGCGGTTCCAATATGTCCGTTGGGGGGGTGGTGCCCAGGAGAGGACTCGAACCTCC
>JAURMY010000087.1 GCA_030830465.1 Alphaproteobacteria bacterium | reverse complement strand
ACCAGGGTGCCGCTGCGCGAAGCAGGAATTGAGATCGTTGAACCCACGGCCAAGGCGGGGCCGGTGGAGGCGGTTCTGCTGGGCTGGACGCGGGATTTCGGCGCGGTTGATCTTGAGGCCGTGGTGCAGGCCGTCTGGGACGGGGCAAAGCCCTTTGCCGGATCGGTCGCGCCTTATTTCGCCGGGGCAACCGGCCGGTTGCTGGGAATATCCGGCGCGATCGCGGCAGCGTTGGAAAACGCAACCGGTGAAAAGGTCACTGTGTTTGGCAAACCGGAAACCGCCGGGCTTGACATGGTGGCGGACCTGACCGGCGTGCCGCCCGAACAGATGGCGGTGATCGGCGATGATCCGAAACTGGAAATCCGCATGGGCCGCAAAGCCGGTTCTTTGACGGTGGGGGTCACGACCGGCATCGCTGACCGGGCCGGGTTTGAAACCATGCCGCAAGCGGAGCGCGCCCAGATTATCCTGCCCGACCTGACCGGATTTGCCGATCAGCCCTGGTTGAAATAGGCTCGGCGGCAACCGGCGGTGCACGGGCGGCCTTCGGCGCCAAAGTTCTTTTACAAATTCAATTTCTCGCATATCATCGGGCAAAGCCACAAAGGACAGACGTCATGACCCTGCTGAAACCCACCCGCCGCGACGTGATGAAACTGGCGGCCATGGCCTCGGCCCTTGCCCTGCCGGCAAGCACAGCGCGGGCCGATATCGGCGGACCGGCCGCCCAGCAACCCACCTTTCACCGGTTCAGCATCGGCAGCGCAAAAATCACCGTGGTGTCGGACGGATATCTTGATCTTGCGGTTTCCGGTCTTGGGGTTAACGCCGATCCGGCCGAGGTTCAGGCCTATCTTGCTTCCTATTTCCTGTCCACAACGCAAAACTATTCCCACACCAACCATGTGGTGATCGAAACAGAGACGGCCAAGGTTCTGATTGATGTCGGATCAGGCAGCCGCTTTCTGAACACCGCCGGGCGGCTGATGACCAATCTTGCGGCAGCCGGGATTGATCCGGACAGCATCACCCATGTCATCATCACCCATGCCCATCCCGATCATGTTTGGGGCATCCGTGACGATTTTGATGAGGCGATTTTGCCGAATGCCGAATTCATCATCGGCGCGCAGGAATATGCCTGGTGGATGGCCGAGGGGCGGGTCAACCAAGTGCCCGAAGACCTGCAACAATTTGTCGTCGGCGCGGTGAATTCCCTTGGCGCGGACGGGCTGGAATGGACCATGGCACAAGACGGGCACGAGGTTGCACCGGGTGTCCACATGGTTTTCACGCCCGGCCACACCCTTGGCCATATGAGCGTTCTGGTGGAAAGCGATGGGCAGCAACTGATGCTGCTGGGCGATGCGATGAACCACGCCTATATCAACTTTGACCACCCCGAATGGGTGTCCGGTTTTGATCAGGACAAAGACCTGACGGTCGCCACAAGGCGCAAGTTGCTGGACCGGGCCGCGACGGACCGGATCGCGGTGCTGGCCTATCATTTCCCATTTCCGGGCGTTGGGCATGTGAGGCTGGATAAGGGCAGTTACCGGTTTGTTCCGGCCCTGTGGCGCTGGCAGGGCTGAAACGGATTACTGCGCCGCAAAGCGGGCGTAAAAGGCCTGTACCGGCTCATCAAAACAGGTTTCAAAGGCGTCCGTCCAGGCCTGGCCCTCACCCAGTTTTTCATAAAATTCCGCCAGGTTTTTCTCGGCTTTGCCGGTCATCAACAGGCTGACCGCCAACAGTCCGGCCGTTTCCACCGCATGCCGCGCCGCCTCGTCCTGCGGGCGCAGTTCCATTGCGGCCAGATCGGGCGGTTGCGCCCCCGCGGCAAGCCCCACGGTCAAGGGCGGCTCAGCGGTTTGCAGCGCGACATAGGCTGCGCTGCCGTCCAACAACCAGGCCGGACCCATCCGGGCCAGAAGCTGGGCCTCGCTTCCCTTGTCGGGATAGCCCAGCAACTGGTTTTGGGTACTGTGAAACAAGGCCTTTGCCAGATCGGACCGCAACACCGCGATTGAGCGGGCGTCAGGCGTGATATCCTCAGGGTCAAGGCACAAAACCACGACGTTGAACACGGCAAAGCCCCCCGGCAAAACCGCGTCAGAACAGGCGTAATCATAGTTCTTCGCAAAATTGTCTCGGTTGAAGTCGCGCCCCAGCGCAGCTTTGGCCAGAACCTGCACCACCGCCGGATTGGTGCCCGCGACCAGTTCAACCCGATCCGCCAGAACAACCTGCATGTCCTGACCAAGGCTTGGCAGAACCGAACGCGCCAGCGACTGGATCGCGCTTTGCTGTTCTTCAACCAAAGTGCCGTCGGAACTGAGGTTGAACGACCTGTCACCGACCGGCCAGAACTGTTGCAATTCGGGCTGCTCAATCCCCAGGGCCCGGCATAAAACCAGATATCGCCCGTCTTTCAGGTTGAATTGAAACGCTTTTTCGCCGCGCTTGGCCTGCATCCGGGTGAAGGCGGTTTTCAGCAGAGGGCCGAAAATGCCATCGGGTTTGCCAACATCATATCCCAGCGCGATCATCTGGTTCTGAACGCAGACCAGACCGCTGTCCGCCGTGGCCTTAGGCGCAGATACACCCAGAACCACCAATATCACGGCGCAAAATCCTACGAAACCGTTCACCTGATCACCCGAACCGCTTCATGCGGATTTCAGGCTTGGGGCGGGCCGCGCACCGGATTTCCACTGCCGCGCCGCCGCGCCAAAGCTTTCAAACAGCGGGCGCGACACCGGGTCGTTGGCGGCGTTCCATTCCGGGTGCCATTGCACCGCCAGCGCATAGCCCGGCGCATCTTTGATGCAGATCGCCTCGGGGGTTGAATCGGGCGCATAGCCTTCGATCACCACCCGTTCGCCCGCCACTTTGATCCCCTGCCCGTGCAGGGAATTGACCTTGACCCGGTCGCTGCCGAACAGCTTAGCAAAAACACCACCCGGCGTCAGCGCCACGTCATGGCGCAGCGCAAATTTTTCCTCAATCGTGCCGTCCGGCGGCATACGATGGTTCATCCGTCCCGGCAGGTCGCGGATTTCCGGGTAGAGCGAGCCGCCAAAGGCGACGTTAAACTCTTGAAATCCCCGGCAAATGCCAAGGATCGGCTGGCCGCGATCGACGCATTTGCGGATCAAGGGCAGCACCAGTTCATCGCGGCACTGGTCGAAAGTGCCATGGGCGGGGGTTTCTTCCTCATTATAATAGCTGGGATGCACATTGGGGCGGCCACCGGTAAAGACAAACCCGTCGCAGGCCGCCATCAGGTCGTCCAGTTCATGAAAGTTCGGGTTGGCGGGCACCATCAACGGCAGCCCTTTTGCAGCGGTGAACACCGCCTCGATATTGATCATACCGATTGCCTGCACCCGGTAATCGTCGCCAATCACATGAAAATTGCCAATGATCCCGATGACTGGTCTTGCCATGTCTGGCCTCTGCGGTTGTTTGCGCCTGATATTAAACGACAAACATCAAGCCGTCGAGGGGGCGGTGGACTTTGATCCGATGCCTGTCTAAACCTTGCGAAACGCCGCTTGGATGCGTTTCAGACAGGGCACAGCATGCGACCAGAAGGACGTGGCGAGCACGACTCGCTCTATTTTACATATCCGAAATTTCCGCCCCCCCAGGGCGCGCGGCGCGACGGTCTGGACCGGGCGGCACCTGTGGTCATCGTCGGGGCGGGACCGGTCGGGATGACGGCGGCGCTGGCACTGGCGGCTGAGGGTGTGGCCTCGGGGATCCTTGAGGCGCGGGACACTTTCAACGACGGCAGCCGCGCCATTTGCATCGCAAGGCACAGTTTCAATTTGCTGGAAAGGTTGGGGGCACTGGCACCGTTTGAGGAAAAATCCTTGGGCTGGACCAAGGGCCGGTCGTTTTACCGGGGCCGGAAAATCCTGGAATTTGACATGCCGGACGGGCCAGAGGAAAAATTCCGCCCGATGTATAACCTTGAGCAGCAATATATCGAGGAATTTCTGTGGCAGGCGGTCAGCAAGAGCGATCTGATCGATTTGCGGTGGCAAAGCCGGGTCAGCGCGGTTTCGGATGTTGAAAACGGTGTGATCGTCGATGTCGCCGATCCGCTTGGCGGCTATCAGATCCGGGCTGACTGGGTTCTGGCCGCTGACGGGGCGCGCAGCACGGTTCGCGCCCAGCGCCGCCTGCGTTTGAAAGGCGACAATTACGAAGGCCGTTATGTGATCGCCGATGTGCGGATGGACCACGACTATCCGACCATAAGGCGGGCGCTGTTTGACCCTGACTGCCGCCGGGGCGGCACCGTTTTGATCCACAAACAGCCCGAAGACATCTGGCGCATCGACTATCAATTGCGCGAAGACGAAGACATCGCCCAGGCCACCGACGAAGCCGTGGTGCGCGAAAGCGTGGCGCGGGTTCTGGCCGATATTGGCCATCAGGGCGACTGGGAACTGGAATGGTGGAGCGCTTATTCCGCCAACACCCTGGCGCTGGACGATTATCGCGACGGGCGGGTGTTCTTTATCGGCGACAGCGCCCATATCGTGCCGATT
>JAURMY010000086.1 GCA_030830465.1 Alphaproteobacteria bacterium | reverse complement strand
CCCGTTTGCGCGGCAAGGCCGGACAGCTTGCCTGCGGCCTGTTTCATCCAATCCGGGGCGTAGCGGGCGGCGTATTCAGGGTTGCTGTCGATCCGGCCCGACCCGCCGGCCAGATATTTGCCGGTCAGAAGGCCGCCGCCCAGGGGGGAATAGGGCATCACGGCCATGCCTTCACTGCGGGCCATGGGCAGGATTTCCACTTCAACCTGACGTTTGACCAGATTGTACATGGGCTGTAGCACGTCAATGGACAGGCCAAGGCCGGCAGCGACGGCGCGGGCTTTCATGGTTTGCCAGGCCGAAAAGTTTGAAACTCCGATATGCCGGATGTGTCCCGCATCAGCCAGCCGGGCCAAGGCCCCGAAAGTTTCCTCAAGCGGTACGGTCGCGTCCCACCGGTGAAGAAAATAGATGTCAAAATAGTCGGTCGCCAGACGTTTACGGCTTTGGTCGAACTGGGCCAGAATATTGGCCGCCGATGAACCGCCGGGATGGGCGCATTTCGTGGCGATGATCAGGTCTTCGCGTTCCTTTGCGATCAGCCGGCCGAGCAGGGTTTCAGACGCGCCGCCATTATAGCCATAGGCGCAGTCGAACACATTGATCCCGGCCGCGCGGCTGTCGTCAAAAACCGCGGCACTTTCGATATCGCTTGAGGCACCGCCGAATTGCATGGTGCCAAAGGCAAAGGCCGAGGCGGCGGCACCGTTGGCGGTGGTCAGGGCGGGCGGCATAAACGATCCTTTCGCGGCGAAATGAAAAGGCCCGCGCCGCGGCGCAGGCCTTTCCGGTTGTTCAGATGTCAGAAATCAGGACGGTACGTCACCGACAATGCCTTCGACATAGAAGTTCAGGCCGGACAGGGTGCCGTCATCCGCCACTTCGCCGTCCTTCAGCCAGACCGAACCGTCCTGCTTGTTCAAGGGGCCGGTGAACGGGTGGTAGGTGCCCGCCCCGATCGCGTCGCGCAGCGCCAGCGCCTCGGCTTTGACATCGGCCGGAACTTCGTCGGAGATCTCGCCGATCAGAACTTCGCCGCCTGCGATACCTTTCCAGGACCGTTCCGATTTCCAGGTGCCGTCCAGCACCGCCTGCGCCCGCTCGATATAATAGGGGCCCCAGTTGTCAATGATCGCGGAAATCCGCGGTTTCGGCGCATAGGCGGCCATGTCGGAGGCCTGACCGAAGGCGTAAACACCTGCTTCCTGGGCTTTCGCCATGGCAGCGGTCGAGTCGGTGTGCTGCATGATCACATCCACACCTTCAGCGATCAGGGCCGAAGCGGCATCAGCTTCTTTGGCCGGGTCGAACCATGTATAGACCCAAACCACTTTCATCTCGGCATTCGGGTTGACCTTGCGGGCGTGGATAAAGGCCGAGTTGATGCCCTGAATAACTTCGGGGATCGGGAAGGAGGCGATATAGCCGATCTTGTTGGATTTGGTCATGCGCCCGGCGATGGTGCCGATAACAGCGCGGCCTTCGTAAAACCGGGCGTCATAGGTGGAAACGTTGTCAGCGGTTTTATAGCCGGTGGCGTGTTCAAATTTCACATCCGGGAATTTCGCGGCCACGTTCAGGGTCGGATCCATGAACCCGAAGGACGTGGTGAAGATCAGCTTGTTGCCGGCCAGAACCAGTTGGGTGATGGCGCGTTCCGCATCGGCACCTTCGGGCACATTTTCGATCACTTCGGATTTGACCGCGCCGCCGAAATGGGCTTCCATCTGCTGGCGGGCCTGATCGTGCTGGTAGGTCCAGCCGCCGTCACCCGGCACGCCGACATAGATAAAGCCGACTTTCAGCGGATCGGCAGCCAGTGCGGCGCCGGCCACACCGAGGCCGAGCATCGTGCCGGTCAGTGCGGTACCGGCAAGGAAGGTTCTTCTTTTCATTGTAGTCTCCTGTTGAAAAAGGGGCGATCTCCCCGGGGATGGTTGCCTCAGTGTGAGGCGTGAAAGCTTTTTCCAAGCGAGGCGGGGGCACCGTCTTTGCCTTTGCCGCGCCGCGCGGAAATGAAAACCAGAACAAGGATCGTGACGATATAGGGTGCCATTGACAAGACCTGAACCGGAATAGCGTAACCGGCGGCCTGCAGGCGCAACTGCAAAACCGTCACGCCGCCGAAAATATAGGCCCCGATCAAAAGCCGCCACGGTTGCCAGCCGGCAAACACCACGATGGCCAGGGCGATCCAGCCGGCACCGGCGGTCATGCCCTCGGTCCATTGCGGCACCCGCACAAGCGAGATATAGGCGCCGCCCAACCCGGCCAGCGCCCCACCGAACAGCAGCGCGAACAGCCGGATCACAACCACCCGATAGCCCAGCGCGTGGGCGGCGTCGTGACCCTCGCCAACCGCGCGCAGCACAAGTCCGCCACGGGTGAAGCGCAGGAAATACCAGACCGCGAACACCAGCAGCAACGAGGCGTAGACAACCCAGTCATGGTGAAACAGGATCGGCCCGACATAGGGAATATCCGCCAGCGGCCCAAAGTTCAGTTTAGCGGTCGGGGGCGGTTTGATCCCCTGATAGCCCTGCCCCAGAAGCGCCGACAGCCCCAGCCCAAACAAAGTCAGGGCAAGGCCAGTGGCGACCTGATTGGACAGCAGATATTGCGTCAGAAAGGCAAAGATCAGCGCCATGACGGCACCGCCGACCATCGAGGCCAGAAAGCCCAGAACCGGGCTGCCGGTTTCAACCGACATCATAAAGCCGCAAATCGCGCCAACGATCATCATGCCCTCGAGGCCAAGGTTCAGAACCCCGGATTTTTCCGCGATCAGTTCGCCCAAGGCGGCCAACAGGATCGGGGTTGAGGCCACCATCAGCGAGGCGATCAAAACGATAAGGTCAATACCGCCGACGGTCATGCGCGCGCCCTCCCGATCCGAAGTCTGAAATTGGTCAGCACGTCAAAGGCCAGCAGGAAGAACAGCAACATGCCCTGAAACGCCTGAATGGCCGCCGCAGGCAAGCCCAGCGACAACTGCGCCAGTTCGCCGCCGACATAGGTCAACGCCATCAACAGCCCTGCCAGAAGGATGCCAACCGGATGCAACCGGCCCAGAAAGGCCACGATGATCGCGGTGAACCCATAGCCCGAATTGAAGCTGGCGGTGATCTGCCCGCCGGGGCCGGACACCTCAAATATCCCGGCAAGTCCTGCCAGTGCGCCCGAAATTCCCAAACAGACCGCCGCCATGGTGCCGGGGTTGACGCCGGCAAAACGGGCCGCGCGCGGGGCCTGTCCGGTCACGGTGATCTGAAAGCCCAGCAGATGCCGGCGCAGCAGGATATAGGCCAGAATAACCGCCACAAAAGCCGCCATCACACCCCAGTGCATGCCGGAATTCGGGATCAGTTCGGCATTGTGGGCGGCCGGGTATTTTTGCAGATTTCGGCTGCCGGGAAAGCCAAACCCCTCGGGGTTTTTCAGGATACCGAAAGACACGGTCGACAGGATGTCCTGTGCCACATAGACCAGCATCAGCGACACCAGGATTTCATTGGTGCCAAAGCGCATCTTCAAAAGCGCCGGGATCATCGCCCATAAAAACCCGCCCAGCGCGCCCGCCGCAATCATCAGCGGAAAGATATAGATATAGTCGGCGGGGTAAAAGGCCAGCGCCACTGACGCCCCGCAAATCGCACCGATGATATATTGCCCCTCGGCCCCGATATTCCAGATCGCGGCGCGAAACCCAAGGCTCAGGCCGATGGCGATCAGGATCAGCGGCCCGGCTTTGACCAGCAATTGCGGGCGCGAATAGCTGGCGAACTGGCCGAAAACCGGGTCCCAGAAAATCAGCTGGATCGCTTTCACCGGGTCCTTGCCCATCATCGCAAACAGCAACCCGCCGGCAATCATCGTGGCGACGACGGCCAGTATGGGCGTCAGCACCACCCATGTTTTTGAAACTTGCGGCCGCGCTTCAAGCTGGAACATTTTCCGCCTCCATCCCGCCCATCATCAGGCCGATATCTTCCATCGACAAATCGGCGGTTTCGCGTGGTTGCGTCAGCCGTCCTTCGTTCAGAACCGCCAGCCGGTCGGAAATTTCCAAAAGCTCGTCCAGATCCTGACTGACCACGATCACCGCTGCCCCTTCCTCGGCCAGCGTCATCAGCGCCTGCCGGATGGCAGCGGCGGCGGCGGCGTCCACACCCCAGGTCGGCTGGTTCACCACAAGAACCTTGGGGTTTTGCAGGATCTCGCGGCCAATCACAAACTTTTGCAGATTGCCACCCGACAGCGACCGCGCCGCATTGCCGATCCCCGGTGTGCGCACATCAAACCGTTCAACGATGGCGCGGGCAAAACCCCGCGCTTCGCCCCAGCGCAGGAACCCGGCTGTGGAAAGATGTTGCCGCACATTGCCGGTCAGCAGCGCGTTTTCCGTCAGCGACATATCCGGCGCTGCGGCGTGGCCCAGCCGTTCTTCCGGGGCGGCCAGCATACCGATCTTGCGGCGCTCATTCGGCCCCAGCCTGCCAACTTCGGCCCCGTTGACGCGGATCATCGGCCCGGCAACGGTGTTTTCGCCGCTGAGTGCCAGCAGCAGTTCATCCTGTCCGTTGCCCGCAACTCCGCCAATGCCCATCACCTCGCCCGAGCGCACTGTCAGGTTGATGTCTTTCAGTGTCGTGCCGAACGGGTTCTTGGATTTCAGGCTCAGCCCCTCCAGTTCCAGAACCGCGGGCCCGGGATGCAGGTTCTTTTTCGCCGGCGCGTGGAACGAGGCGCCCACCATCATTTCGGCCAGCTTTCGCGCGGTCTGTTCGGCGGGCACGCAGCTGTCCACCACTTTGCCAAGCCGCAGGATCGTCGCGTGGTTACACAGGGTGCGGATTTCCTCAAGCTTGTGGGAAATATAAAGGATCGAGGTGCCTTCGTTTTTCAGCCGGATCAGGGTTTCAAACAGAATATCAACCTCTTGCGGTGTCAGAACCGAGGTCGGCTCGTCCATGATCAGCAATTTCGGGTTCTGCAACAGGCAGCGGATGATCTCGACCCGCTGGCGTTCGCCCACCGACAAATCGCCAATGATCCGGTGCGGGTCCAATGGCAGTTTATAGGCCGTCGACACTTCGCGGATACGTTGCGAAAGCTCGCTGCGGGACGGTGCGTTTTCCATGCCCAGCGTGATGTTTTCCGCCACCGTCAACGCGTCAAACAAGGAAAAATGCTGAAACACCATCGCAACGCCTGCGGCACGTGCCGCGCGCGGCTCGGCCGGATGATAGGGCACGCCGTTCAGGGCCATCGTGCCTGCGTCAGGCCGCACCAGTCCGTAGATCATCTTGACCAAGGTGGACTTGCCGGCCCCGTTTTCCCCCAAAAGGGCGTGAACCTCTCCGGCCTGAACTTCAAAACTGACATCATCATTGGCAACGACGCCGGGATAGGCCTTGGTCAATCCATTCACAGTCAGGAGCGCGGTCATATAGCGATGTCCTTTACAATATCCGGACTGGCCCTGCGGGCGGCGTCTTGCATCAATAGCGTAGTTGCAACCCCTACGGCAATGGCTTCGGGGGCTTTGCCCAGTTCCGGCAGGCCGATGGGGCAGGCGATTTCCGCGATCCGCGCGGGGCTGTGGCCCAGTGCTGCCAGACGGCTTTGGAAACGGGCCCATTTGGTGGCCGATCCGATCAGCCCCGCACTCAGAAAGTCGCGCGACAACAGGCGGTGGCAGATATCAAGGTCAATCGCGTGGGAAAATGTCAGGATCAGATGCCGCGCCGCAGCCGGGGCAAATTCCACGGCTCTGGCCGGATCGCTGGCGATCATCGGGCTGACGTTTTCGGGCATGTCGGCCGGAAACCGGTTCGCGTGGGTGTCCACCCAGCAGATATCATAGCCAAGCGGCGCCAGAACCTGCACCAAGGCCCGGCCCACATGGCCGGCGCCATAGATCCAAAGCGGTCTGGCGGCGGGCGCGAAGGCTTCGATCATCCAGCCCGCGACAAGCCCGCTTTCGGGTGTCACCCCCTGCGCGCGGGCCGCGTTGAGAATCCGCGTCACCGCAAGGGGCGCGGGGGCTTCACCGGTTTGGGCCGGGCGACAGAAGGGAAGGGCCGCGCGCGCCAACCGCTGCAACTCGCCAAGATCCCCGGCGGTAAAAACCTCACTCAGCAGCGCAACCGCGCCGCCGCAACATTGCCCCAGCGCAGGGCCAAGCGGGATCTGCGCCAAATGCCGGACCCGCCCGTCCGACAATTGCCGCCGCGCCGCGTTCACCGCTTCAAATTCCAGCGCCCCGCCGCCGATCGTGCCGCTTTGCCCGTCAGCCCAGACCAGCATGGCCGTGCCGGTTTCCCGAGGGGCGGAGCCTTTTACATCGGCCACAACAATCCGCACCACCGGCCCGTGCCGGTCGATGGCCTGTTGAAGCCGGGCCAGATCAAACGCCATTGCCCGCCCCCTTGCGCTGATCTTCCACCGCAAACAACACCCGTTCGGCCGTCGCGGGCGCGTTCAGTGCGACATAGCGGCTGCCGTCACCGCAGGCAGAAATGGCATCCGACAGCGCCAGAAAGGCGGAAATGCCCAGCATGAAAGGCGGCTCGCCCACAGCCTTGGACCGATAGATCGTCTTGGCCGGGTTAAGCCCCCGCTCCCACAGCCGGACATTGAAAATCTCGGGCCGGTCCGAACAGGCCGGAATTTTGTAGGTCGAGGGTGCATGGGTCATCAGCCGCCCTTTGGCGTCCCAGACCAGTTCCTCCGTGGTCAGCCAGCCGGCGCCCTGCACATAGCCGCCCTCGATCTGGCCAAGATCAATCGCCGGATTGATCGACCGCCCCACGTCATGCAGGATATCCGCACGCAGGATGCGGTTCTCACCGGTCAGCGTGTCCACCACAACCTCGGTGACCGCCGCGCCATAGGCAAAATAGTAAAACGGCCGACCGCGCCCCTTGATCCGGTCCCATTCGATATCCGGGGTCGCGTAAAACCCGGTCGAAGACAGGGAAATCCGGTTGCGATAGGCGTCGGCCACGACTTCGGCGAAATCAAATTCCTTGACATCCACTGTCACGCGGCCGTCTTCGAAAGTCACCAGCGAGTTTTTGTCGCCGTGCTTTTCCTTCATGAACACCACAAGCCGGTTCCTGATCTGATCACAGGCCGCCCGCACCGCCATGCCGTTCAGATCCGAACCGCTTGAGGCCGCCGTGGCCGAGGTGTTGGGGACCTTGGCCGTATCGGTCGCCGTGATCTTGATCCGTTCAATTTCCACCCCGAACGCATCGGCGGCCACCTGCGCCACCTTGGTGAACAGGCCCTGGCCCATTTCGGTGCCGCCATGGTTCACATGAATGGACCCGTCGGCATAGACATGCACCAATGCCCCGGCCTGATTAAGGAAGGTCAGGGTAAAAGAGATGCCGAATTTGACCGGCGTCAGCGCGATGCCGCGCTTCAGGACCGGATTGCGCGCGTTAAAGGCCGCAATATCCGCACGCCGCGCGGCATAGTCCGACGATTTCAAAAGGTCCGCCGTGATCTCGCGGATGACGCTGTCGGTCACCTCCATATGATAGGGGGTGGTTTCCTTGGCCTTCGCCTTGATCGATTTATAGTAATTCACCTGCCGGATATCAGCCGGGTCCTTGCCCAGATCATGCGCGATATGGTCGATCACCCGCTCGATCCCGACCACACCCTGCGGCCCGCCAAAACCGCGATAGGCGGTGTTGCTGACGGTGTTGGTCTTCAACCGGTGCGAAACGATCCGGGCATGGGGCAGGTGATAGGCGTTGTCCGCGTGCAGCATCGCCCGGTCAGCCACCGGCAATGACAAATCCTGCGCCCAGCCACAGCGGGCATATTGGACAAAGGACACGCCCAATATCCGTCCATCGGCGTCAAAACCGGCCTCATAGTCGATCCTGAATTCATGCCTCTTGCCGGTGATGACCATATCGTCATCACGGTCATAGCGCATCTTGCAAGGCCGCCCGGTCACCTGCGCGGCGACGGCACAGGACACGGCCAGCGCATTGCCCTGGCTTTCCTTGCCGCCAAAACCACCACCCATCCGGCGAATTTCGACCCGCACGGCGTTAAACGGCACATTCAGCGCCTCGGACACTTTGTGCTGGATTTCGGTCGGGTGCTGGGTCGAGGCATGGACCAACATATCGCCGTTTTCCTGCGGCAACGCCAATGAGACCTGACCTTCAAGATAAAAGTGTTCCTGCCCGCCCATCTCGATCCGGCCCTGAACCCGCCGGGGGGCCGCAGCAATCGCCTTTTCGGGGGCGCCCTTCAGAAACTGAAGCGGCTTTTCAAAACAGGAATTGGCCGCGATGGCGTCGTCAAACCCCAACAGCGCCGGTTCGCTGCGATAGGTGATCTTGCCCAGCCGCGCCGCCTTGCGCGCCGCAAGATGGCTGGTGGCGATCACCAGAAACACCGGTTGGCCGACGTAATGAACTTTTCCGTCCGACAACAAAGGCTCATCATGCACCGAGGGGGACACATCATTGGCACCCGGAAGGTCCTGTGCTGTCAGAACGGCGACCACGCCCCCGGCCGCGCGAACCGCGCTCAGGTCCATCGTCTCGATCGTGCCTTTCGCCTCGGTTGACAGGCCAAAGGCCAGATGCAGGCAGTCGGCGGGAACCGGCATGTCATCGACGTAACGCGCGGCGCCCGAAACATGCAACCGCGCCGCATCATGGGTCAAAGTCCGGCCGACGCTCATGCCCGCACCTCCTGCACGCGGGTAAAGCGCGGCCCCAGTTGGCTTTCGGTCAGGCAGCGCCGCAACAGATTGCCGGCCACCGTCAGCCGGTACCGGCTCGAGGCGCGCATATCGTCAATCGGGGTGAAATCCCTGGCAAAGCCCGGAACCGCCGCCAGAACAACCTGTTCCGTCCAGGGGTTGCCGATCAAAGCCTTTTCAACGGTTTCCGCCCGCATCGGGGTTGCCGCCATGCCGCCAAAGGCAATCCGTGCAGCTGTCACAAATCCGTCCTCGACCGTGATATTGAAACAGCCGCAGACGGCGGAAATATCCTGATCAAAGCGTTTGGAAATCTTGTAGCATTTCAACTGATCCGCCTGACGCGGAATCGAAACCGCCTCGACAAACTCGCCCGCCAACCGGTCCTGCTTGCCATAAGAGACAAAGAAACCCTCCAGCGGCAGGTCACGCGTCGTTGTCCCGCGCCGCAAATGCAACACCGCCCCAAGCGCGATCAGCGCCGGTGGGCCATCCCCGATGGGCGAGCCATTGGCGATATTGCCGCCGATTGTCGCCGCGTTGCGCACTTGCGTCGATCCGTAGCGGCGGATCATTTCCGCGAAATCCGGGTGGCAATGGGCGATCACGTCCTGCAATTCCGTCAGGGTGACCGCCGCGCCGATTCGAATGAATTGCTCGTCCACGCGGATATCGCGCATTTCCGCGACAGGCGCTGTTAACAGCATCGTCTTCAATTCGACCAAGCGTTTGGTCACCCAAAGCCCCACATCGGTCGCCCCGCCGACAATCGTCGCATCCGGGTTTTCAAGGTAATAGGTGGCAAAGTCTTTCAGGGTTCTCGGCGCGTAAACCCGATCGTCGCGCAACGCTTCAAGCCCGGCCATGGCCTTCAAGGCCCGGGTGTCGTCGAGCCAGGCGGCCTTGGGCAAACCGGCCGCCGCCTCGGCCGCACGGATGATCGGCGCGTAGCCGGTGCAGCGGCACAGATTGCCGGCCAGCACATCGTCATGGTCGTTGAAACCGTTCTGATGCGCCGCGGCCAGAGACATCACAAATCCCGGCGTGCAAAACCCGCATTGGCTGCCGTGATGTTCGACCATCGCCGTCTGAACCGGGTGCATTTCGCCACCCGGACCGGTCAAACCTTCCACCGTGCGCACCGCCTTGCCGTGCAACTGCGGCAGAAAAAGGATGCAGGCGTTCTGGGCCTGATAGGTCACGCCGTCAGCCGCAAGCGATGCAACCATCACGGTACAAGCCCCGCAATCGCCTTCGTTGCAGCCCTCTTTCGTGCCTTTCAGTTTCCGGGAATCCCGTAACCAGTCCAACAGAGTGCGGTCACAGGCCTCGCCTGCCAGCCGCACGGTCTCTCCGTTCAGAAGAAACTCGATTGTCATACCAGATTGTCCGCCGCCTTCTCTGCGTTCAGCCTTCTGCGCCCCCGTCCGATGCGACGTAAAACGGTGACGCGGCCCTCCCTGTTTTATAGTCGTTCAAGCTAATCAGACCGGATCATCTCTGACAAGTGTTTTGTCAGCTTCCCCTGTAAGTTGAATAAGAATAAGGCGATAGCAACAGCGGAACATGATAATGACTGTCCTCTGCCATACCGAATCTCAAGGGAATCCGGTCCAGAAACTTCGGCTCTGACAACCCGGGGCTTGTCCGGTCCAGATAGGCCCCCGCATGAAACTCCAATTCGTAAACCCCGGTCGCAAAAGCCTCGCCGACCAGTAACGGGGCATCGACCCGCCCGTCGCTGTTGGTCACAAACCTTGCGATGTGAACCCGCGCCTCGCCGTTGATCCGGTAAAGATCAATCGCCATCCCCTGCGCCGGTTTCCCGGATGCCGTATCTAAAACATGTGTCGTCAGTTTGCCCATTCCATCCTCCTGCGCCTTTTCCAGCACAGAATATCAGGGCCTGACAAGTCCCGCCCTTCTTTTGGCGGAAAATATCCCGGGGGGTCGCAGGGGGGCAAAGCCCCCCCGCCTCTGGCCAAGGGCCTTTCGCTCTTTTCTTGGGGGCGCGGCCTCGGCTAGTCTTGGCGCATGACCGACGCACCCCGATTCATCCATCTTCGCACCCATACGGAATTCTCCCTGCTGGAAGGGGCCGTGCCGGTCAAGAAACTGGCGGGACTTTGTATCAAGAACAAAATGCCCGCCGTCGGGGTCACCGACAGCAACAACATGTTCGCGGCGCTGGAATTTTCGGTCTATGCCTCAGGCGAGGGCGTGCAACCGATCATCGGGTGCCAGTTGGAACTGGACTATGCACCGCCCCAGCGTCCGGGCGACCGGCCAAAGCCGCCCAGACCCCTGGTTCTGCTGGCGCAGACCGAGCTTGGCTATGGCCATCTGATGAAACTCAATTCGGCGGCCTTTCTGGAGGCCGGCGAGGGTCTGCCCCGGATCACGCTTGACCAGTTGGCCGGCCATACCGCCGATGTGATCTGCCTGACCGGCGGCCCAAATGGCCCCGTCGGGCAATTGCTGCTGGACGGCCAAAGACCGGCAGCCGAAGCCCTGATGGGGCGATTGGCCAACCTGTTTGGCGACCGGCTTTATGTGGAACTGCAACGCCATCCCGGCATGGACGGGCACAATACCCTGGCCGAGCAGATGACCGAGCGCGGTTTTGTCGAAATGGCCTATGCGATGAACCTGCCATTGGTCGCCACCAACGACGTCTATTTTCCGGTCCCTGAAATGTATGAGGCCCATGACGCCCTGATCTGCATCGCCGACGGGGCCTATGTGGATCAGCAGGAACCGCGCCGTCATCTGACCCAGCAGCACTACTTCAAATCACAGGCCGAAATGGTGGCCCTGTTCGCCGATCTGCCGGAAGCGATTGAAAATACGGTGGAAATCGCCAAACGCTGTGCTTTCAAAGTGGAAACCCGCGCGCCGATCCTGCCGAAATTCGCGGATAACGAGGTTGAGGAGCTGCGCCGCGCCGCCAATGACGGGCTTCAGGCGCGCCTGGCGGTGATCCCCCATGCCGCTTCGGTAGAGGACTATCAGGCAAGGCTGGATTTCGAACTGGGCGTGATCGAGGGCATGGGCTTTCCCGGCTATTTCCTGATCGTGGCCGATTTCATCAAATGGGCCAAGGATCACGACATTCCGGTCGGGCCCGGTCGGGGGTCGGGCGCGGGCTCTCTGGTTGCCTATGCGTTGACGATCACAGATCTTGATCCCCTGCGCTATGCCTTGTTGTTTGAACGGTTCCTCAACCCTGAACGGGTGTCGATGCCGGACTTTGACATCGACTTTTGCATGGACCGCCGCGAAGAGGTGATCCAATACGTTCAGCAAAAATATGGCCGTGACAGGGTGGCCCAGATCATCACCTTTGGCGCGCTTCTGTCCAAAGCCGCTGTGCGGGACGTGGGGCGGGTGTTGCAGATGCCCTATGGGCAGGTGGACCGCCTGTCCAAACTGATCCCGGTGGAAGGGGTGAAACCCGTCAGTATCGAAAAGGCGCTGGCGGATGAACCGCGCCTGCGCGAGGAGGCGAAATCCGAAGAAGTCGTCAACCGCATGCTGACCTATGCGCAGCAGGTCGAGGGCCTGTTGCGCAACGCCTCCACCCATGCCGCCGGCGTGGTGATTGGCGACCGTCCATTGGACGAACTTGTCCCGCTTTACAAGGACCCACGCTCGGACATGCCCGCGACCCAGTTCAACATGAAATGGGTGGAACAGGCCGGGCTGGTCAAGTTCGACTTTCTGGGGCTGAAAACCCTGACGGTCATTCAGAACGCCCTTGATCTGCTGAAGCAGCGCGGCATCGACATCGACATTGGCGCGATCCCGCTGGATGACGAAAAGACCTATGAGCTATATGCCAGCGCCAAGACCGCCGCTGTGTTTCAGGTGGAAAGCTCGGGCATGATGGACGCGCTGAGGCAGATGAAGCCGACGGTGATCGAGGATATCATCGCGCTGGTGGCGCTCTATCGTCCCGGCCCGATGGAAAACATCCCGATGTTTTGTGATGTCAAGAACGGCCGCAAGGCGCGTGAAAGCCTGCACCCGACCATTGATCATCTGCTGGACGAAACCCAGGGCATCATTGTCTATCAGGAACAGGTGATGCAGATCGCCCAGGAAATGGCCGGCTATAGCCTGGGCGGCGCCGATCTGCTGCGCCGCGCCATGGGCAAGAAAATTCAGGCGGCAATGGATGCGGAGCGCCCGAAATTCATCGAAGGCGCTGCTGCCAACGGTGTTGACAAGGCCAAGGCGACCGAAGTCTGGAACCTTCTGGATAAATTCGCCAATTACGGCTTCAACAAATCCCACGCCGCCGCCTATGCCGTGGTCAGTTACCAGACCGCTTGGCTGAAGGCGAACTACCCGGTCGAATTCATGGCTGCGGTGATGAATTGCGATATCCATCTGACCGACAAGCTGGGTATTTATATCGAGGAAGTCAAAAAGCTGGGCATCGAAATGGTGCCGCCCTGCGTCAATCAGTCGGGCGCGACCTTTACGGTGCAAAACGGCCGGATTCACTATGCGCTCGGGGCGCTGAAGAATGTCGGCGTTGAAGCGATGAAGATGATTGTCGCGGCGCGGGACGGCCGGGATTTCGCCGATCTGGTGGATTTTGCCCGCCGGGTTGATCTGAAACGGATCGGCAAGCGGCCGATGGAAATGCTGGCCCGGTCCGGCGCGTTTGACCAGCTTGACAGCAACCGGCGCAAGGTTTTTGACAGTCTGGATGCGCTGGTCGGCTGGTCCGGCGCCACCCATGAGGAACGCAATTCCGCCCAGGGCGGTCTGTTTGGCGATGCGGGCGAAGACCTGCCGCCGCCGCGATTGCCGATGCCCGAGGATTGGCTGCCGGTGGAAAAGCTGGGCCAGGAACATCAGGCGATCGGGTTTTATCTGTCGGGCCATCCGCTCGACGACTATCAGGGGCCCTTGAAACGCAAAGGCGTGCTGACTCTGGCCGAATTGCGCCAAAAGGCCGAGGGCCAGCCGGTGGCGGCCAAGATCGCGGGCACTGTTGCGGGGATGCAGCAGCGCAAATCCGCCCGCGGCAACCGCTTTGCCTTTGTGCAACTGACCGATCCGACCGGCGGGTATGAGGTGACGATGTTCTCAGAGCCTTTGGAAAAATACCGGGATCTGTTGACCGCCGGGGCCAATGTGGTGGTCGCGGTCGAGGCCAATATGGAAGGCGATCAGCTGAAGCTGTTGGCGCGTTCCGTGCAGCCGGTGGACGGGGCGGTGGCCGATGCGGCGGCCATGGGTCTGCGGGTCTATGTGAATGATGCCGGCGCAATCGGCCCGGTGGCTGCGGTCTTGCAAAGGTCCGGCGCTGAGGTAGACCGGCGCGCAAAAGGCCCGGTCAACCTGTTGCTGATGTCGCCCGATCTGCCCGGAGAAGTGGAAATGGCGCTGGGCGAGGGCTATAACGTCAACCCTCAGATACGGGGCGCGCTGCGGTCCCTTTCGGGGGTTGTGATGGTGGAAGAGTTTTAAGCCCCGAAAGGGGGCTCTCCCGCCCGAAAGACGCCCTGCGGGCGCTTTGGGTTGGGCCGGGCAAAGGGGGCGCTGCCCCCTTTGAAACCCCCGGAATATTTATTGAACAAAGATGCCGGTTACCAGTGCGGCGGTTTTTGATCGGCCAAAGGCGCCGTGGCGCCGGCGGCGAGGTCATGTTCCGCCAGACGTTCCATCACGATATGAAGCCGGCGTGTCAGTCTGTCGATTTCCTTGGATTGCCTTGCGACGACATCGCTGAGATCCTCCAGCATTTTGGTTTGATGGGTGAGTTGGATTTCTAGATCGGTCAGGCGGTCGTTTTGCATGGGATTTCCTGTGGATTTGGCCCGTGCTTAGCACGGGTTCACCTGCGGCCAAAGGGCGAACTTGCCCCTTGCCCCTGCTTGCGCTAGGACAGCCGCGAAACCGAAGTGATTGACAGGACCGCCCGATGGCCAAGGTAAAAGCCGCAAAAATCCGCCGCCCGACTGCGGACACTCCGAAGGGGTTTCGGGATTATTTCGGGCAGGACGTGGTAGAGCGCAATGCGATGCTGACGCGGATCGCCGAGGTTTATCACCGCTATGGGTTTGATCCTCTGGAAAGTTCGGCGGTGGAAACGGTCGAGGCTTTGGGCAAGTTCCTGCCGGATGTGGACCGTCCCAACGAGGGTGTGTTCGCCTGGCAGGAGGATGCCGAGGGTGAAAAGCCCGGTGACTGGCTGGCGTTGCGCTATGATCTGACCGCCCCTTTGGCGCGGGTCTATGCCCAGCACCGCAATGATTTGCCGATGCCTTACCGGCGCTATGCGATGGGGCCGGTCTGGCGCAATGAAAAGCCGGGGCCGGGGCGGTTTCGCCAGTTTTATCAGTGCGATGCGGATACGGTTGGCTCCGCCAGCGTGGCGGCGGATGCCGAGATTTGCGCAATGCTGGCGGATGTGTTGGAAAGTGTAGGCATACCGCGCGGCGATTACCTGATCCGGGTGAACAATCGGAAAGTGTTGAACGGGGTGCTTAAAGCACTCGGTCTGGGCGACGACGATGTTTCGACCCGCGAAGCAGTCTTAAGAACAATTGATAAGTTTGATAAAGTCGGAATAGACGGAGTTTGGCATCTTCTGACACGTGGTCGGCTCGATGATTCTGGTGCTTTCATTCCAGGTGTTGGTTTAAGTCTTGAACAGGCACAAATCATTGGCCAATTCTTGCAGTCTCGGGGTGATGATACTCAACAAACATTGGATTTGTTGACACAACTGATCGGACAGTCTTCGGTAGGTCAGAAGGGCATAGAAGAACTTGAAGATATTGCCACCCTTCTTGCCGCCCAAGGATACGGACCCGACCGCATCGTCATCGACCCTTCGGTCGTGCGCGGCCTTGGCTATTACACCGGCCCGGTGTTCGAGGCGGAGCTGACCTTTGAAATCTTTGACGACAACGGCCAGAAGCGGCAATTCGGAAGCGTCGCCGGTGGCGGGCGTTATGACGACCTAGTGAAACGCTTCACCGGGCAGGAAGTACCGGGCACCGGGATTTCCATTGGCGTTGACCGATTGTTGGCGGCGCTCAGGGAAAAGGGGCGGCTTGACAGCGCTTCGCACGGCCCCGTCGTTGTGACCGTGATGGATCGCGACCGGATGGCCGATTATCAGGCCATGGTGGCGGAACTGCGCAATGCGGGCATCCGGGCTGAGGTCTATCTGGGCAATCCAAAGAACTTTGGCAATCAGTTGAAATATGCGGACAAACGCCAAAGCCCCGTGGCGGTGATCGAGGGGGGTGACGAAAAAGAACGCGGCGTTGTGCAGATCAAGGATCTTGCGCTGGGCGCGCGGCTGGCCGCCGAGATGACCACCAATGAGGAATGGAAGGCGCAACCGGCGCAGATGGAAATCAAGCGCGCCGATCTGGTGGCCGAAGTGCGCCGGATGATCGCGCGGGCGCAGGCCTGATGCTGAACGACCGGCGCGCGCGGATCAGGGCTGAGGCGGATCGCCTGTCGGCGTTCTTTCTGGCGCAGGGCGCATTGCCGGTCGAGGCGGCGGCGTTGCAGCCCGCCGATCTGTTGCTTGATCTTTACGGCGAAGAAATCCGCGCCCGCGCTTACGTCACCCATGACCCGGTGGCGGGGGAACAGATGATGCGCCCTGACTTTACCGTGCCGGTCGTGCAGATGCACATGAACGAGGGGGCCGAACCGGCGCGCTATACCTAT
>JAURMY010000015.1 GCA_030830465.1 Alphaproteobacteria bacterium | reverse complement strand
TTTTTGCAGGTTGGCGCGCAGGGCGTCGGCCACCTGCGCCTGCCGGTCGGCAGCGGCCTGGCCCGCCTCGGCCACCAGCCCGGTGATCCGGTCAAGCTGCTCTGACAGGATCGCCGCCAGGGCGGCACCCTCGTCCGCACGGGCCGCAACAAAGGCTTTCAGCAGCGCGGGTATGTCCGCCACCAGTGCCGCCACCAGCGCCGCCTGATCGCTTTCGCCCTGATCGGATGCGTCAAGCACGCCGCGCAGGCCCAGAACTTCGGCGGCGGAACTGGCGGTCAGGTGCAGATCAATATCCTCGGCCTTTTGCTCCACCGTTTTCAGGGCCGCAAGCACCCGGTCCAACTGATCGGGATCAAGCCTGACCGACCCGGCCGAGGCATCGGACTGAACCCGCAAGCCAAGCGAGACATTGCCGCGCGCCAGTTTCTGAGCAAAGGCCTTGCGCAGCGCGGTTTCAAGCTCATCCATGCCCTCGGGCAGCCTGAGGCGCAGATCCAGACCCCGCGCATTCACCGACCGCACCTCCCAGGCCCAGCGCACCCCGTGCCCCGCCCCCTTCAGCGCGGCAAATCCCGTCATAGAATTAACCATTTAACAGATTTCGCCTCACTTTTTCTCGCATTTTCTGCAATGTTAAGACTTAGGTAAGCTTTGCTACGCTAGGGTTAACAAATACGGCCCCTTTGCACAACAAAGCTTATCCTGCCCCGGAAGGGCGGCGCGTTGAGCAACCAAAGGCCGGATGAATGACACAAGCAAACCAAGAGGACGGCAATGTTTTTCAATTGCTGCGATATAAAAGACCGATGACAAATCCTGTTCTGGTGGAGTTGCTGGAATATTGGGAGCGCCTGCGCGGCGACCGCGCCGCACCGATGCGTTCTGAAATCGACCCCCGTCAGATCGAAAACGCGCTTGAACATGCCTTTATTCTGGAGCGCAGTCAGGACGGCGAAGTGCGGTTTCGCATCGCCGGGATGCGATTGGCCGACCTGATGGGCATGGAAATACGCGGGATGCCCGCCAGTTCGGTGATCGCCCCGGCCAGCCGCGCGGCCTTTGGCGAGACGCTGAAACAGGTGTTTGACGGCCCGGAAATCGCCGAGTTGCAACTGGAAGCCGACCGGACCGGGGTCGCGGCGCTAAGTGGTCAGATGCTGTTGTTGCCGATGAAGAATGACCGGGGTGACATGTCACGGATTTTGGGCTGTTTGGTGACGACCGGCCTTGCCAGCAGCCCGCCCCACCGTTTCACGCTGGCCGGGAAAAAGGTGACGCGCATCATTGCCAACGGCTTCGCCCCGATGCTCGAACCCGCGCGCGGCTTTGCCGAAGGCCCGACCCCTTTCACCCCGTCGCCCGTCCGCATCCTGAACCGCGACCCGCAAAGACCGAAGCCGGGCCATTTGCGCCTGGTCAAGACCGACGAATAAGCCCAGCAGAAAGAAAAACCCCGGCGGCTAAAGCGTATTGCGATAAACTTGCATCAACAAACGCTGCCTGAAATCAAAGATTTCAACGCGCTAGGTGATGCAATTTGCTTCAAGCAAAACGCAATGCGCTCTGGCCGGGGTTTTCAGTCTGTGCGAACCGTTTGAAATCAGACCGCCGCGCGTTTTTCCTGCAAACGGCGGGACAATTCCTCGGACACCAGAAAGGCCAGTTCCAGCGACTGGCTGGCGTTCAGGCGCGGGTCACAGGCGGTGTGATAGCGGTCTGACAGGTCCTCATCCGTCACGGCGCGCACGCCGCCGGTGCATTCGGTCACATCCTTGCCGGTCATTTCGAAATGCACACCGGCCGGGATCGTGCCTTCGGCATGGTGGATCTCAAAAAACTCGCGCACTTCGCGCAGCACGCTTTCAAATGGCCGGGTCTTGTATCCCGAGGCGGATTTGATCGTGTTGCCATGCATCGCGTCACAGGACCAGACGACGTTAAAGCCCTCCTCCTCGACCGCGCGGATCAGGCGCGGCAGGTGATCGCCGACCTTGCCCGCACCAAAGCGGTTGATCAGGGTCAGCCGCCCGGCTTCATTTTCCGGGTTCAGCTTGCGGATCAGAACCTTCAGGTCGTCGGTGGAGATCGACGGCCCGCATTTCAACCCGATCGGGTTTTGAACGCCCCGGCAGAACTCAACATGTGCGCCGTCCGGCTGGCGGGTGCGGTCGCCGATCCAGATCATGTGGCCTGACCCGGCCACCGGCAGGCCGGTTGTGCTGTCGATCCGGCACAAAGCTTCCTCGTATTCCAGCAAAAGGGCTTCGTGGCTGGTATAAAACTCAACCGTGCTGAGGGTATGGGCCGTGTCGCTGTTGACCCCGGCGGCGGTCATGAAGTCCAGGGAATCCGAAATCCGGTTGGCCAGATCGCGGTATTTTTCGGCCTTATCCGCCTCGGCAAAACCCAAGGTCCAGGAATGTACCCGGTGGATATCCGCATAGCCGCCCTGGCTGAAGGCGCGCAGCAGGTTCAATGAGGCGGCGGCCTGTGTATAGGCCTGCAACATGCGGCTGGGGTCCGGCACCCGTGCGGCGGCGGTGAACGCGATGTCGTTGATGATGTCACCGCGATAGCTGGGCAGTTCTACCCCGCCGATGGTTTCGGTATCGGCGGAACGCGGTTTTGCGAACTGGCCCGCCATGCGGCCGACCTTGATCACCGGCACTTTCGCACCGAATGTCAGAACCACCGCCATTTGCAACATGACCCGAAAGGTGTCTCGGATCGAATCAGCGGAAAATTCGTTAAAGCTTTCGGCGCAATCGCCGCCCTGCAGCAGAAACGCCCGGCCTGCAGCGGCTTCGGCCAGTTTCGCCTTCAGACGGCGCGCCTCACCGGCAAAAACCAGCGGCGGATATTTCGACAATTGCGCCTCGGCCGCGGCCAGGGCCTGCGGATCCTGATAGGTCGGCATTTGAATCCGCGGTTTTTTGCGCCAATCCGATTTGGTCCATACCCGTGTCATCGGTCAGTCTCCGGTCTGTTCTGTTTGCGCGAAGGCTTATAAATAGCGCTTTTCGCCTTGGCCAGCAAATAAAGGCGAACATGCCGGAATGTCGCCATTTCCACGCACCCCCCCTTTTCCTTTCCTTTTGGTTCTGCCAATGTCGCAAACGGCTGAACTCCATGTCGGAATCTGCCGTGATTCGCGCCAGGTGACTATGACCGTGAAAACTGAACCCCGCTCGCGGCATTTCGTGTTTCTTCTGCTGAAGAACTTCTCGATGGCGTCTTTTGCCTCTGCGATTGAGCCGTTGCGCATCGCCAACCGCGTTTCCGGTCACAATTTCTACCGCTGGAGCCTGGCCAGCGAGAACGGCCAGACCGCAATGGCGTCAAACGGCGTTGAAATGCGGGTGAACATGGGACTGGAACTGGTCAACCGCGACGACACTGTCATGGTTTGCGGCGGCGTTCATATCAAGGACGCCACCACGAAACCGGTCTTGAACTGGCTGCGCCGCGAGGCCCGCAAGGGCGCTGGCATCGGCGGCCTGTGCACGGCGGCCTATACGGTGGCCAAGGCCGGTCTGCTGGACGGCAAGAAATGCACGATCCACTGGGAAAACCACGACAGTTTCGAAGAGGAATTCGTTGAGGTAGAACTGACGAAATCCATCTATGTGGTTGACGGCAATCGATATTCCAGCGCGGGCGGGATGTCGTCGCTGGATCTTATGCTGAATGTCATTGCCTCGGATCACGGGCAGGAACTGGCCAATACCGTGGCCGATCAGTTGATCTATACCTCTATTCGCACCGACCGCGATGAGCAGCGCCTGTCGATCCCCACCCGGATCGGCGTGCGTCATCCGAAACTGTCCAACGTGATCCAGATGATGGAAGCGAATATCGAAGAACCGGTCAGCCCGTCGATCTTGGCGCGGGATGTGGGCATGTCCACGCGGCAACTGGAACGCCTGTTCCGGCGCTATCTGAACCGCTCGCCCAAGCGCTATTATATGGAAATCCGGCTGCAAAAGGCCCGCAACCTGTTGATGCAGACCGACATGAGCGTGATCAACGTGGCGCTTGCCTGCGGATTTGCCAGCCCGTCGCATTTTTCAAAATGCTATCGCTCGCATTACAACACCACGCCTTACCGCGAACGCGGCTCGCAGGCCTCGCTGAACTGACGGCGCTTTTTTTTGGCAAGAATTTCCGGTTCCGTCCACAGGACCGGCTTTGGGGTGTGTTTTCCATCCTGTTATGCGCGATTTTGCGCTGCAACCAGCTGCCGCTGGGTCACCCTTCAAAAGCGGGCTTTCCTTTTCAAAATCGGGCAACTAAACTGCGCGATACTCGTTTACCACTTGGGAGAGACCAAATGAAAAAACTACTACTCGCAACTGCGGCATCGGCGCTGATGGCGACCGGCGCTTACGCAGGCGAAGTGAAGATCGGGATCATTCTCGGCTTTACCGGACCGATCGAATCGATGACACCCGCAATGGCAGCCGGCGCAGAACTGGCGATTGCTGAAGTCAACGCTTCGGGCAAGTTCCTGAACGGCGACACCATCACTTCGGTTCGCGGCGATGACGTCTGCATCGACTCGGCGGCGGCAACAGCCGTGATGGAACGCCTTGTAACATCCGACAAAGTGGCTGCCGTTGTTGGCGGTGACTGCTCGGGCGTGACCGGCGCTATGCTGCAAAACGTCGCCCGTCCGAACGGCATCGTGATGATTTCGCCCTCGGCGACTTCGCCCGCTCTGTCGACCGCCGAAGATGACGGGCTGTTCTTCCGCACCGCCCCGTCCGATGCCCGCCAGGGTCAGGTTGTTTCCGACATCCTGAACAGCCGCGGCGTCAAGTCGATCGCGATTTCCTATACCAACAACGACTATGGTAAAGGTCTGGCCGACGCAATTCAGGCCTCTTTTGAAAAAGACGGCGGCAAAGTCACCATCAACGCAGCCCATGAAGACGGCAAGGCCGACTATTCGGCTGAAGTTGGCGCGCTGGCCGCAGCCGGTGGTGAAGTGCTGGTTGTTGCCGGTTACCTCGATCAGGGCGGCAAAGGCATCATTCAGGCCTCGCTTGACGCCGGTGCGTTCAAAGTATTCGAACTGCCCGACGGCATGATCGGTGACCCGCTGCTTGAAGCTTTGGGTGATCGCATCTACGGTTCCTTCGGTCAGCATCCGGGCACTGACAGCCCGGGCGCCGCTTCGTTTGACGAACTGGCCAAAGCCGCCGGTTTTGACGGCACTTCGGCTTTCGCACCCGAAAGCTATGACGCGGCTGCGCTGATCATGCTGGCCATGGCTGCTGCCAAATCGACCGACTCCAAAGTCTTCAAAGACAAGGTGATGGACGTTGCCAACGCACCGGGCGAGAAAATTTTCCCGGGTGAATTGGGCAAGGCACTGGACATCATCGCCGCCGGTGGCGACGTTGACTATGTCGGCGCCTCGGCTGTTGAGCTGATCGGACCGGGTGAATCGGCCGGTAACTATCGCGAAGTTGACGTCCAGGGCGGCAAATTCGTAACCAAACAGTACCGTTGATCGTCTGATCTGGGAACACAGGCAGCCCGGGTTCGCCCGGGCTGCTTTTTCTACAGCGCCTTCACCATCTGCCGACTGGACAATTCGGGCAACCGGACCTTCAGTATAAAGAGCAGAGGCAAAGGAACGCCTCCGGGGGGAAATCAGAATGATCGTCGTCGAAGACGTCCACAAACATTTTGGCGGCTTTCATGCCGTTGACGGGTCCAGCCTGACCATCAAAGAAGGCTCAATCACCGGATTGATCGGCCCAAATGGCGCCGGAAAAACCACTCTGTTCAACGTGATCGCCGGCGTTCTTAAGCCAACCTCGGGGCGTGTCACCATGCAGGGCAAGGACATCACCGGTCTGCCGCCGCATGAACTGTTTCACCGCGGCCTCTTGCGCACCTTCCAGATCGCGCATGAATTTTCCTCAATGACCGTGCGGGAAAACCTGATGATGGTTCCGGGCACCCAATCCGGCGAAACCCTGTGGAACGCCTGGTTCCGGCGCGGCGCGGTCGCTGCCGAGGAACGCGCGCTGGCCAAGAAGGCCGATGAGGTGCTGGAATTTCTGACCGTCAGCCATCTGGCGGATGAACTGGCCGGCAATCTGTCTGGCGGACAAAAGAAACTGCTGGAGCTGGGCCGGACCATGATGGTTGACGCCAAGATGGTGTTTCTGGATGAAGTCGGCGCCGGCGTGAACCGTACCCTGCTGAACACCATCGGCGACGCCATCGTGCGATTGAACAAGGAACGCGGCTATACATTCTGTGTCATTGAACATGACATGGATTTCATCGCCCGCCTGTGTGATCCGGTGATTTGTATGGCCGAGGGCAAGGTTCTGGCCGAGGGCACGATTGACGACATCAAAAACAACGAACAGGTGATCGAGGCCTATCTGGGCACCGGTCTGAAAAACAAGGTCATCGAGGGGGCCGGGGCATGAGTGATCCATTCCTGATCGGCGACAACATGACCGGCGGCTATGGCCGGGGCGCAGATATTCTGCACGACTGCACGGTCGCAGTGGAACCGGGGCAGATCGCGGTGATCGTCGGGCCGAACGGTGCCGGCAAATCCACCGCGATGAAGGCCATATTCGGCATGCTGAACCTGCGGAAAGGGGCCGTGCGCATCGGCGGTGAGGATATCACCTCCCTGTCGCCGCAAGACCGTGTCGCCAAGGGCATGGCCTTTGTGCCGCAGACCCATAATATTTTCACCTCGATGACGGTCGAGGAGAACCTT
>JAURMY010000085.1 GCA_030830465.1 Alphaproteobacteria bacterium | reverse complement strand
CCGGCGGGCCGCGTCCTCGGTGCCGTCGGCAAGGATGACCATGCCGGAATGCTGGGAAAACCCCATGCCGACGCCGCCGCCGTGATGCAGCGACACCCAGGTTGCCCCGCCGGCGGTGTTCAAAAGCGCGTTCAGAAGCGGCCAGTCGCTGACCGCGTCCGAGCCGTCTTTCATCGCCTCGGTTTCCCGGTTGGGCGAGGCGACAGAGCCTGAATCCAGGTGGTCGCGGCCAATCACCACGGGGGCAGACAGTTCGCCGGATTTCACCATTTCATTAAAGGCAAGGCCCAGCCGGTGGCGGTCGCCAAGTCCAACCCAGCAGATCCGCGCCGGCAGGCCCTGAAAGGCGATCCGGTCGCGCGCCATATCGAGCCAGTTGTGCAAGTGTTTGTTATCCGGCAGTATTTCTTTCACCTTGGCATCAGTTTTATAGATATCCTCGGGGTCGCCGGACAGGGCCGCCCAACGGAACGGGCCGACGCCGCGGCAAAACAGCGGGCGGATATAGGCCGGCACGAAGCCCGGAAAGGCAAAGGCGTTTTCCAGCCCCTCGTCCTTGGCGACCTGGCGGATATTATTGCCGTAATCCAGTGTCGGAACCCCGGCATTCCAGAAATCCACCATCGCCGCCACATGGATTTTCATGCTGGCGCGGGCGGCTTTTTCCACCGCTTTGGGATTGCTCTCCCGCTGTTCGCGCCATTGCGCCATTGTCCAACCCTGCGGCAGATAGCCGTTGACCGGGTCATGGGCCGAGGTCTGGTCGGTCACCATGTCAGGGCGGATGCCGCGGCGGTAAATCTCGGGGAAAATATCGGCGGCATTGCCCAAGAGGCCCACCGACTTCGCCTGACCGGCCTTGGTCCAGCGGTCGATCATTTCCAAGGCTTCGTCCAGCGTTTCAGCTTTTTCGTCCAGATACCGGGTGCGCAGGCGGAAATCGATGCTGTCCGGGTTGCATTCAACCGCCAGACAACAGGCCCCGGCCATCACGGCGGCCAAGGGCTGGGCGCCGCCCATGCCGCCGAGGCCCGCCGTCAGCAGCCATTTGCCGCTGAGGCTGCCGCCATGATGCTGGCGCCCCATCTCGACGAACGTCTCATAGGTGCCCTGCACGATGCCCTGGGTGCCGATATAGATCCAGGACCCGGCCGTCATCTGGCCATACATCATCAGCCCTTTTTTATCGAGCTCGTTGAAATGGTCCCAGTTGGCCCAATGCGGCACCAGATTGGAATTGGCGATCAGAACCCGCGGCGCGTCCTTGTGGGTGGGAAACACCCCGACCGGGCGGCCGGATTGCACCAGCAGGGTTTCATCCTCGTTCAAGCCTTTCAACGAGGCGCAGATCTGGTCAAAATCGGCCCAGGTGCGGGCGGCGCGGCCGATACCGCCATAGACCACCAGTTCATGCGGGTTTTCAGCGACCTCGGCATCCAGATTGTTGTGCAGCATCCGGAAGGGCGCCTCGGTGGCCCAGCTTTTGCAGGTCAATGTGGTGCCGCGGGGGGATGTCACGTCGCGCAGGTTGTGGCGGGGATTGGTCATGGTTTTATCCTTTGGTTGGGCGGTGGCGGGTCCAGATCAGCACGGCTGATCCTTGCCTTGGGCCGAATGTGGTGCGGTCAACGTCGATGGTCAGGGTGTCGCCGTCGATCCTGAAACGGCGCATAAGATCGGTGCCGACAAGCTCGGCCCGGCTGCAAACCGTGACCTGATGGTGCACGGTGTCGCCGGTCACGCGGTAAGGACCGGCATAGGCGATATGCCCGCCCTGCCCCATGAACTGGGCGAACATCATGCCATTGGCGGCATAGTGCAGATATCCGGTGGGGTGCGGACCAAAAGGCGTGTCGCTGCTGCCGTCATCATAGTGCACGGTCCAGCTTTGGATGTGCCAGGTGCCAAGCGGCTGGGTGTCAGCCATAGTCGGACTCCAGCGCCGGGGCGGCTTGCGGTACCAGGCCGCCGGCCAGAACCAGACGTTTGGCGGCCTCGATATCCGGCGCGATATAGCGGTCATCGGTCAGGGCGGGCACATGGGCGCGCAGGCTGGCCATATGGCCTTGCAGGGTTGCGCTGGTGGTCAGGGGGGCGCGCAATTCAACGCCCTGCGCGGCGGCGATCGCCTCAATACCCACAATCGCGGCGAGGTTTTCAACCATGTCAAGCAAGCGCCGCGCGCCGTGACAAGCCATCGAGACGTGATCTTCCTGATTGGCGCTGGTTGGCGTGCTGTCCACCACGCGCGGATTGGACAGGGCCTTGTTTTCGCTCATCAAAGCGGCAGAAGTGACCTCAGCGATCATCAGGCCGGAATTGAGGCCGGGCTTGGGCGACAGAAAGGCCGGCAGGCCAAAAGACAGGGCCGGATCAACCAGCAGCGCCACCCGGCGTTGGGCAATCGCCCCCAGTTCGGCCACAGCCATGGCAATCTGGTCGGCGGCAAAACCCACCGGTTCGGCGTGAAAATTGCCGCCCGACACGATGGAGCCGTCCGACAGCACCAGCGGGTTGTCGGTAACGGCATTGGCCTCGCGTTCCAGCACCTGTCCGGCCTGCCGGATCACATCCAGCGCGGCCCCCGCGACCTGGGGTTGGCAGCGAATGCAATAGGGGTCCTGCACCCGTTCATCGCCCACCAGATGGCTTTCGCGCAGAACTGAACCTTCCTGCAACTTGCGCAAGACCCGCGCGGCCTCGATCTGGCCGGTCTGGCCCCGCAGCGCGTGGATTTCCGCGCGAAACGGCGCGGAAGACCCCATCGCCGCCTCGGTTGAAAGGGCACCGGTCACCAGCGAGGTCACCCCGACCCGCCAGGCGTCAAAAAGACCGGCCAAAGCCAAAGCGGTGGACACCTGCGTGCCGTTGATCAGGGCCAGCCCCTCTTTCGGGCCCAGCACCACGGGTTTCAGGCCCGCTGCCTGTAAGGCTTTGTCTCCGCTCAGCTTTTCGCCCTTATAGGTCGCCTCCCCCGCGCCGATCATCACACAGGTCATATGGGCCAGCGGCGCCAGATCGCCCGAGGCCCCGACCGAACCCTGCGCCGGGATAACCGGGATCACGCCTTGATCCAGCATGTCCTGCAACAGCTGGATCAGATCCCAGCGCACGCCCGATGCGCCGCGCCCCAGCGACATCATCTTCAGCGCCATGATCAGGCGCACGATATTCTCCGACAGTGGTGCCCCGACGCCCGCCGCATGGCTGAGGATCAGGTTGCGCTGCAATTGCGCGGTGTCCCCGGGCGCGATCCTGACCGAGGCCAGTTTGCCAAAACCGGTGTTCACACCATAGACCGGCACGTCACCGGCGGCGGCGGCGGCGATGACCGCCTGTGACTTTTCAACCGCACCGCGACAGGCCGGATCAATCGAAACAGCGGCACCGCGATAGATCGCCTCGATCTCGCCAAGGGTCATTTTTCCGGGGATCAGTTTCATTCTTTGCCACCAATGATGCGTTTGTTGAGCGGGTTAAAGCCGATGCGATAGGCCAGTTCGGCGGGATGCTGCACGTTCCAGACCGCCAGATCGGCGCGCTTTCCGGGTTCGATCGTGCCGGTTTCATCGCCAATCCCCAGCGCGCGCGCGGCGTTGCGGGTCAGCCCGGCCAAGGCCTCTTCTGGGGTCAGGCGGAACAATGTGCAGGCCATGTTGAGCGTCAGCAAAGGCGAGAACAAGGGCGAGGAACCGGGGTTTCCGTCGGTCGCAATGGCGATCGGCACGCCGGCATCACGCAGCGCCTGAACCGGCGGCAACTGGGTTTCGCGCAGGGTGTAAAACGCCCCCGGCAGCAGAACCGCAACGGTCCCCGCCGCCGCCATGGCCGCCACGCCCGCTTCGTCCAGATATTCCAGATGATCCGCCGAAAGCGCGCCATAAGACGCGGCCAGTGCGGCCCCGCCAAGGTTTGACAACTGTTCAGCATGAAGTTTCACGGGGATATTCAATGCCTTGGCCGCCTCAAACAGCCGGGCGATCTGGGCCGGTGAAAACGCAATCCCTTCACAGAACCCGTCCACCGCATCGACCAGACCTTCGGCATGGGCCTGTTGCAGCCCGGCAATCGCCACCTCGTCAATATAGGCGTCAGGGCGCGCCGCATAGTCCGGCGGCAGCGCATGGGCAGCCAGCCAGCTTGTGACGATGCGAACACTGCGCAGCCCGCCCAACCGGCGCGCGGCGCGCAGCATCTTGATCTCATCCGTGATTGACAGGCCGTAGCCTGACTTGATCTCGACCACCGCAACGCCTTCGGCAATCATCGCATCCAGCCGGGGCAAGGCCTGTGCCACCAGTT
>JAURMY010000084.1 GCA_030830465.1 Alphaproteobacteria bacterium | reverse complement strand
TGGCCATACCCAATGTGGTATAACGTTTCATATGCTCGACCGAGCGGAAGTTTTCCTGATGCGCCAGGACAATATCCTTGGTGGTGACATCGTTTTGCATATCCAGCCAGGCCCGACCCTTGGTGCCTTTGACGTGCCAGAAGGGCGCAAGCGCAATCGGTGCATCCTCAGCCTTCGGAAGTTTTTCTGCAGACGTCGTTTTGCCCATTTCCGCCAGAACCGTGGCTGCCGCCTTTTGTCCCGTTGCCAAAGCTGCATGGGTTGAAAAATCGCCCAGCGCGGCACCCACGGTAAGCAGTCCGGGTATGGCATTTTCCACGGGCACAAACGCTGCAATATCCTCGCGCCAGACCGGCCGCCCGTTCATGTGGCAGGTCAGGTGAACCGAAGGGTTCCAGCCGCCGCTGACGGCAAGGCAATCGGTTTTGATGGTTTTCTGGCCCGATTCTGTGCGCACAATAACTTCGCGCAGCCCCAATCGGCCTTTGGTATCTGTGACCTCAGCACCCTTTAAGACCGGATAACCTTCGCCATACGGCGCCTCGCGGCGCGTGTCGATAACCGCAGCGACTGTAATCCCCAGGGCGACAAGGTCGCGGGCGGTACGATGACCATCATCGTTGTTGGTAAAAACGCTGACCGCCTTGCCGGGGGCAACCGCAAAACGGTTGGCGTAGCTGCGAACGGCTGCGGCCATCATCACCCCAGGGCGGTCGTTGTTCGGGAACGCGATTGGGCGTTCAATTGCCCCCCCTGCAAGGATGGCGCGTTTCGCAACGATCCGCCAAAAGGTTTCAAGCGGGCGATCCTTTGGTGGTGTACTCAGGTGGTGCGACACCCGCTCCAGCGCGCCATAAGTGCCGCCGTCATAGGCCCCGGTCACCGTGGTGCGCGCCATCAGCCTGACATTGTCCATTGCCGCCAGTTCTGCGACCGTGGCCGCCGCCCAGTCTCGCCCAGGCTGGCCGTCGATTTCAAATGTTTCGCTGTTCAGCCGTCCCCCAAGGGTGAAATCCTCGTCTGCCAGAATAACGTCAAGGCCGCCTTTCGCAGCCGTCAGCGCCGCCATAAGTCCGGCAGGCCCGGCGCCGATCACCAGCAGGTCACAAAAAGCAAAGGCTTTGTCATAAAGCGCCGTATCCGCCTTGCCTGACAATGCGCCCAGACCGGCGGCACGTCGGATGATCGGCTCGTACAGTTTTTCCCAAAAGGATTTCGGCCACATGAAGGTCTTATAGTAAAATCCGGCGCTGAAAAACGGTGCCATCAGATCGTTTACGCTGAGCAGGTCAAAGGCAAGCGACGGAAACCGATTCTGCGAGGCGGCAATCAGGCCGTCATACAGTTCCTGTGTTGTCGCACGTACGTTGGGCGTTGTCTGATCCCCCAACCCCATTTGCATCAGGGCGTTGGGTTCCTCGCTGCCAGCGGTCAGTATGCCGCGCGGGCGGTGGTATTTGAAACTGCGCCCGACCAGCCGCACGTCATTTGCCAGCAGGGCCGAGGCCAAGGTATCGCCCTTGAAACCCTGCAAGGTGCGTCCATCAAACTGGAACGCGACTTTCTGACTGCGGTCAATCTGACCGCCTGTGGTCAACCGGCTCATTTTGCACCTCGTTTGGCGTTTCTGGCCAGTTCTGTTCCGGCAAATTCGTAGGTCGACATGTTGCGCTGCGCAACAATCCATGACCGGCAGCCCATTTCATGAAACCACAGCTCGCGGTTCAGACCTGCCGGGTTATCCCGTAAATATACATAATCGACGAACGCCGCTTCGCCTGCGTCAGGCGCGGGCCGGTTCAGCAACTTGGCCGACCCGCGATAGTGAAACTCCCGGACATCCCGGTCACCACAATTGGGGCAATTGATCCGCATGTATCCGCCCTTTCTAATGCAAATTCGGCGAGGCGCCGTTGCCGGTTTCGTCCAGCAACCGGCCCGTCTCAAACCGGTTCAACAGCAGCCGGTTCGCAGCCGGATGGGGATTCCCGGTGGCCATCAGATGGGCAAAACAATCGCCCGACCCCGGCACGGCCTTGAAACCGCCATAACACCAGCCGCAATTCACAAAGAAATTCTCGACCGGGGATTTGTCGATGATGGGAGAGCCATCCATTGTCATGTCATTGATCCCGCCCCAGGACCTGAGCATCTTGGCCTTGCCGATCATCGGCATCAGGGCCATGCCCGCCTCGGCGATATGTTCCATCATCGGTATGTTTCCGCGTTGGGCGTAAGAGTTGTATCCATCCAGATCGCCGCCAAACACCAGTCCGCCCTTGTCGGATTGGCTGATGTAAAAATGCCCCATGCCAAATGCGATGACAGTGGGCAGGATCGGTTTCAGCCCTTCGGTCACAAACGCCTGCAAAACCTGGCTTTCGATCGGCAGGCGCAGACCGGCCATTTCGGCGACTTGCCCGGAACGTCCGGCCACCGTCATTCCGACCTTGCCCGCACCTATATAGCCGCGCGAAGTTTCGACCCCGACCATCTTGCCGTTCTCGATCCGCAATCCCTGCACCTCGCAGTTCTGGATCAGATCGACGCCACGCATATCGGCAGCACGGGCAAAGCCCCAGACCACGGCGTCATGCCGGGCGGTGCCGCCGCGCTGGTGCATCAAAGCACCGTAAACTGGAAATCGTGCGTCGTCATGGTTTAGATAAGGCATCCGGACGCGACATTCCTCGCGGCTCCACAGAACCCCATCGTCGCCTTCCATCACCGACACGGTCCCACGGCGTGCCAAAGCCTCGACCTGACCGTCGGAATGTCCGAGCACCACAAGCCCGCGCTGGGACAACATCACATTGTAATTCAGTTCCTGTTCCAGATTTTCCCAAAGACGCAGGGAATGAGAATAGAACTTCATGTTGCCTTCCAACATGTAATTCGAGCGCACAATCGTCGTATTGCGCCCGACATTGCCGCCGCCCAGCCAGCCTTTTTCAAGGACCGCGACATTGGTGATGCCGTGTTTTTTGGCCAGATAATAGGCAGTGGCAAGCCCATGCCCGCCGCCGCCAATGATCACGACGTCATAATGCGATTTCGGTGTTGGATTGCGCCAGACCGGTTTCCAGCTTTTGTTGCCGGTCAGCCCATTTCGCAGGACTTGAAGTGCTGAGTATCGCATGGTTTTCCTGTTTGCATCTGCCCGGGCTATCAACCCAAGGCCGCCGCAAATCCCTTTTTCAAAGCCCCGATGATCTGGTCGTTATGCGCCTGTGTCGCGATCAGTGGTGGCGCCACAAGCAACACATTGCAGCGGCCCGGAATGGTGTTGCTGTTGCGGCCCAGGATGACGCCGTTTTGCGCGCAGGTTCCCAGCAAAAGGTTCAGCCGGGCGTCGTCCAGCGGTGTTTTGGCGGCACGATCCGATACAGTTTCAATGCCCGTCAATAACCCGTGCCCACGGATTTCACCGATCAAGGGGTGATCGCCGAGTTCGTCCTGCATCACCTTGCGGAAGTAGCGACCCATCCGGTCAGAATTGCCGGTCAGGTCTTCTTCTTCGACGATTTGAACATTCCGCATGGCAACAGCAGTGGCCACCGTATGGCCGCCAAACGTATTGATTTGCCGGAAATGCTTCAACTCATTTGGTTTGCCCAGAAAGCCTTCAAAAATATGCGATTTTGCGACTGTGGCCGCGATGGGCATATAGCCGCTGGCAAGGCCCTTGGCGAAAGTATAAATGTCGGCCTCGGTGTTCCAATGCTGGTGGCCGAACATCTTGCCGGTGCGGCCAAAGCCTGACACGACCTCATCAAATATCAGAAGGATCCCGTATTTGTCGCATAGTTTGCGCACGCCGGGCACATAACAATCCGGCGGCACCATGACGCCGCCGCCGGTGATCATCGGTTCCATGATCATCGCAGCAACGGTTTGCGCACCTTCGTGAATGATGGTTTCTTCCAGAACATGCAGCATTTCCTGACCGTGTTCTTCCACCGTCAGTTTTTCGTGCCGCCGATAGGGATAGGGCGGCAGGACATGCAGGAAACCGACTGCGCCCGGCTCATACCCCATCTTGCGTTCGGCCTGACCAGTTGCTGCCATCGCCCCCAACGTGTTGCCGTGGTAGGCGCGATAACGCGAGATGATCTTGTACCGGTTTTCGCCCTGCTTGCCGTTTTGCAAATGGTACTGACGGGCGATCTTGAAGGCGGTTTCATTTGCTTCCGAGCCACTGACCGAAAAATAGACATGGGCCTCAAACCCAAGCATTTTCTGCAGCTTGTCGGCAAAAGCAACGGTCGGTTCGGATGACATCAACGGTGCAAGATAAGCCAGATCGGTCATCTGTTTCGCCGCAACTTCGGCCAGTTCCTTGCGACCGTAACCGACATTGACGCACCAAAGGCCCGACAGGCCGTCGATGAATTTGTTGCCGTCGCTGTCGGTCAGATAGACACCTTCGCCCTTGACCATTTTGCGTGGTTGGGTGCCCGCCAGCATGCTGTGCTGGGTGATAGGGCGCCACAGGTGATCGGGCATATTCGAAAGGGTGGTGTTCATTGTCATTCTCCTATTTGGCCGATCAACCGATGGCCGTTTTGACGCGCATATCAACCAACCCCTGCGTGATGGGCGAGCGGGCACTGTATGTCTTGACATCAACAAGGCCGGATTTCTTGGCGTTGTTTGTGATCGAGCGGTGAATTGCGGGCGCGATTTCGGACGCCGCATTGACGGTTTCGGCATGTGCGCCGCCCCCCGCGAAGATATTGGCGTAATCAATCTGGCGCAGGCTTGTGGCCACCACGCGGCCCCACATGGCCTTTTGCTGTTCCTGGATCATGCCCCATTGGCCATTATTTGCGACAACAATCGTGATCGGCGCATTATGATCCATCGATGTTTCAAGCGGTGTCAGCCCCGGTGCCAGACCAAGCGAGCCATCACCCGTGACCAGCACGACATGCGAATCCGGATTGGCCATTTTGACCCCGGTGGCAAAGGCCGGGCCGGTGCCCATTTGTTCCCACGGGCCAGGGTTGACCAGATGTTTGATCCTTTTGCCTTTGACGCCCCATATGCCCAGAGCGACCTCGAACCAGGCGGCAATATCGCCTCCGTCGATGACGATGATGTCGTCTTCGCCAAGGGAATCCAGAGCATCGAGACACAAGCGAAGCGGATGAATCGGGCCGTCGTTTTGCGCGATAACCCCGTCATATGCCGCGTTGCTGCTGGTGCGCGCGTCGCGAATGGCTGCCAGCCATTTTGCATCGGCTCCAACCTCGGCCTTTTGCGCCACAAGCGTTTGAAACAGCACCCCAACATCCGAACAAATCCGGTGATCCGCGTTCATCACATTGGCAAGCTCACGGGCGGTTGGATTCACGGCGACAATGGTCTGGTCCTTGCCAAACAACGGTGCCTCGCCAAATCCAAGTGGAAAGTCAAGCTGCCCACCCAGCAGGATCACCAGATCCGATTGCGCCCCGATCAGGCGTGAACAGGGATTCTGGTGGTAATCAACCAGTCCCATATTCACCGGATGCCCCGGAAGAATTGATTTCACATGGGTGACCGGCTGAAACATCGGGATGTTATGCGCGGCACAGAAATCACCAACGGCCACCTCGCTGCGCGAATACCAAACGCCGGGGCCGACAATGACCACCGGGCGTTTGGCCGCCGCTAGCAAGGCAGAAAATTCGGCCACATCGTCCGGGTTCGGGCCGGGTTTATGAAATTTCTTGCGAGCCGGATCAAAGCGGCGCGCGGTCGGGGCGGGATCGGCGGAATAGGCCCCAGAAAACAGGAAGTTGGTGGGAATTGCCAACTGGATCGGGCCAGTCGGGCTGTTATTGGCAATGTCCCAGGCCTTGTCAAAAAACCAGCCGATACGTTCGCCTTCATTCACCTCAATCGCGTATTTGGTCATTGGCTTGACCACATCCGCCTGCGGCATTTCCTTGAAACCCGCATTGTCGAAATGATGCGTATTTGCCGAGGCCGAGATGAACAACACCGGGTCGCCTGCGTAAAACGCCTCGGCCACGGCGGAAACGTAGTTGGTAAAACCGCTGGGTTCGGCAATGCAGATCGCCGGTTCACGGGTGACGCGGGCATAGGCAGCGGCCATGAACCCTGCCTCCATTTCGTTGCGGCAGCCGATCACCTCGATGCCGTGATCATGGCACCCCATGAAGATCGGGTTGATGAAGCCACCGCACAGCGCAAACACCCGTTTGACGCCTTTGGCCGCCATCGCACGTGCCAGCATATGGCCGCCGGTAATCTTGCCTTCAAGTGTTTTGCTGATGTCCATCGGTCGTACTCCGTTCAAGTCTGTGTTTTCAGTATTCGGTTGTCGGGTTTTGAATGCCGTCGGCGGCGTCGCGCACCGCATGTCCAAGGCGCAGCAACAGCTCGTCCACCTCGGCCTCGGTAATGACCAGCGGCGGCCAGATTTGTAAAAACTGCGGGCGGTATGGGGCGGTAAAGGCCACTAGGCCGTGTCGCACGGCCGCGTGTCGCAGGGCTTTGCCGGTTTCCGCGTCGGGCGTATCGAGCCCGGTAAACAGGCCGATCTGACGGCTGCCGGTTACCAGGCTCGGGAACTGGCTTTGCAATTCTTGGTATCCGGCGGACAGGCGCGCGCCCATTTTTGCGACATGGTCCAGCAAGGCGGGCGCGGCCAGCAACTCAAGCGATTTCATCGCCACAAGGCAGCCGATTTCCGACCCTGAAAAGGTTGACGGATGCGCCAAAGGCCGTTCGTTCACAAAGGCCAGAACCCGGTCGTTGTAAACACAGGCCGAGACCGGGTAGTACCCGCCGCCCATCGCCTTGGCGACCACCACCATGTCTGGCGTGACATCCCAGTGCTCAAAGGAAAACAGTTTACCCGTGCGCCCCATGCCCGCCTGAACGTCGTCGAAAATCAGCAAAACCCCATGCGCGTCGCACAGCACGCGCAAGGCTTTGAGATAGCCATCGGGGGGCAGGATGACGCCGCCGGACCCCTGCACGGTTTCCAGCAGGATCGCCGCTGTATCGTCATCAATGATCAGTTCAATCGCGCCGATATCGCCAAACGGAACGGGCTGGACACCGGGCGTCACCGGCGCAAATGGTTCCCGCATGCCTTCTGGCGCTGCCGCCAGCGAAAATCCACTGAAACCGTGATAGGCGTTTTGCATCGTGATGATGTTCCGGCGGCCAGTTGTGCCACGAGCAAACTTGCAGGCGACCTCGATCGCCTCGGATCCGGTAACCGCCCACTGGACATAATTCAGGTTGCCCGGCGCCAATGAAGCCAACCGTTCGGCGGCTGCGGCGCGAATGCCCGACAGCAACATCCAGTCGCCCATATCAACATTCTGCACTGCATCGGTCAGAACGCGGGCGATGTCCGGATTGCGGTGGCCAAGGTTGAAAACCCCACCCGCACTGCGACAATCAATAAAGGAATTCCCATCCAGATCGGTCAGGACAGCACCCTTGGACGGGCCCTGGACGAACCCGTACCCGGCGGTGGCATGCATCGCCTGCACCCGGCCCGCCGAGATATGCGCAGCAGTCTGGTCACAAGCGGCCTGGCTGGCAGTCAAGACTTCAAGCATCGCTGCCTCCCTTGGGAAAATGACAGGCGACCAACTGGTTTTTCCCGGCCAGATCCGGGTTTTGCGTGGCGCAAATCGACCCGGCTTTGGGGCATCGGCCGCGAAACGCGCAGCCAGAAACATTGGCCAGCGGGCTGGGCTGTTCAGCCTTCAGCATCTGGTATTCCCCTGCGGGCACGGGGTTCAGGCGTGGCACCGCGGCCATCAGCGCATTGGTGTAGGGATGCCGAGGATCGGTAAAGACGTGTTCGGTTTTCCCGATTTCCACGATACGGCCCAGATACATCACAGCCACATGATCACAGATCCGGCGCACCACGGCCATGTCGTGGCTGATGAAAATCATCGTCATGCCCAGGTCGCGGATCAGCCCTTGTAACAGGTTCAGAACCGACGCCTGTACCGACACATCCAAAGCCGCAGTCGGTTCATCCGCGATCAGGATTTCCGGCTCCATCGCCAGCGCACGGGCGATGGCGATCCTTTGCCGCTGTCCGCCAGACAGGTTGCCCGGCTTTCGGTCCAGCGCGTCAGTGGGCATATTCACCTGCGTCATCAATTCGCGGCACCGATCTTCGATCCGGTCCTTTGGCACAATCTGGTGAAACCGCAGCAATTGCGACAGCATGGTGCGAACAGTCATCGCGGGGTTCAGCGATGACCCCGGATCCTGAAACACCATTTGGATACGCCGCCGCTGGGTCGAACTGCGGTGCATGCCAAGCGGCACGCCTTCCAGCGAAACTTCGCCACCCGTTGGCGCGGTCAGCCCGCTCAGAACCCGCGCCAATGTGGACTTTCCGCAGCCGGATTCGCCGACGA
>JAURMY010000083.1 GCA_030830465.1 Alphaproteobacteria bacterium | reverse complement strand
GCGGAAATCCTCGATCAGGCGGACCTGTCGCGGGGTCATGCCGCCCGAGACCGGCACCTGGGTCAGCCCCAGTTTCTCGGCCCCGGCATGAATGCCAAGCCCGCCGGTGAACAGGCCATAGCCATAGGCGTTGTGCAAAAGATCCCCGGCCTTAAGGCCCGAGGCCCGCAACGAGCGGGCAACGACCGTGGCCCACGTTTCAAGATCGTTCCTGGTGTAACCGACCACAGTCGGCTGGCCGGTCGTGCCCGAGGAGGCATGTACCCGGGCGATCTGGGCGCGGGGAACGGCGAACATCTTGAACGGGTAGTTGTTGCGCAAATCCTGTTTCACGGTGAAGGGGAACCGGGCCAGATCAGCCAGCGTTTTCAGGTCGCCCGGGTGGATGCCCGCCGCGTCATAGCTGGCCTTGTAATGGGGCACGTTTTCATAGGCGTGATGGATCGACCATTGCATACGCTTCAGTTGCAGCGCTTCGATTTCATCGCGGCTGGCGATTTCAATCGGCTCGAGTGTGTTTTTGGCCGGGGTCAGGTCCTGCATTGCTACCTCCTTACGCTTTTGCCAGCATCAACGCGATGCCCTGACCGACGCCGATGCACATGGTGCAAAGTGCGTGACGGGCATCTGTGTTCTGCATTTCAATCGCAGCAGTCAGGGCCAGCCGGGCGCCGGACATGCCCAAAGGATGCCCCAGCGCAATCGCGCCGCCGTTCGGGTTGACGTGGGCGGCATCGTCCGCAAGACCAAGCTGGCGCATCACCGCAAGGCCCTGGGCGGCAAAGGCTTCGTTCAACTCAACAATGTCGATATCGCCAATGGTCAGGCCCAGCCGGTCCATCAGCATCTTGCTGGCCGGGGCGGGGCCGATGCCCATGATCCGGGGCGGCACGCCTGCGCTGGCCATGCCCAGAATGCGGGCCTTGGGTTTCAGCCCGTATTTTTCCACCGCGGCGGCGCTGGCAATCAGGATTGCCGCCGCACCGTCATTAACGCCCGAGGCGTTGCCGGCGGTGACGCTGCCCCCGGCCCGGAACGGGGCGGGCAGGGCGGCGAGTTTGTCCAGTGATGTCTGGCGCGGATGTTCGTCGGTGTCCACGGTCACGGGATCGCCTTTGCGCTGCGGGATCAGAACCGGGGTGATTTCCTGCTTGAACCGGCCCCGCGCAATCGCCGCGGCAGCGCGTTCCTGCGAACGAAAGGCAAAGGCATCCTGATCGGCGCGCGATATCTGAAAGTCCTCGGCCACGTTTTCGGCGGTTTCGGGCATGGACTCAACGCCATACATTGCCTTCATCCTTTTGTTGATGAAGCGCCAGCCGATGGTGGTGTCAAACAGTTCGGCGCTGCGCGAAAAGGCGCTGTCGGCCTTGCCCATGACAAAGGGCGCGCGCGACATGCTTTCGACCCCGCCCGCCAGAATAAGATCGGCCTCGCCCGTCTTGATCGCCTGCGCCGCCAGACCGACAGCGTTCAGCCCGGAACCGCACAGCCGGTTGATCGTGGCCCCTGGAATGCTGTCGGGCAGACCGGCCAGCAGGGTCGCCATATGGGCGACATTGCGGTTTTCCTCGCCCGCGCCATTGGCGTTGCCCATGATCGTGTCATTGATCGCCGACGGATCAAGGCCGGGGGCCGAGGCGACAACGGCCCGGATCACATCGGCCAGCATGTCATCGGGGCGCACGGAACTGAGCGCGCCGCCAAAGCGGCCGATCGGGGTGCGCAGGCCTTCGCAAAGATAGGCTTCGGTCATGGATTATCCCTTGTTTTCATCGAAATGGGTGCCTTTGATGGTGCGTGAACAGCCGCGAAATTCCGCGATGACGCGCCCGCCCTCGCCGGTGACGGTGACATCATAGATGCCGCTGCGCCCGGTGCGGTTGGTTTCTGATGCGCGCGCGGTCAGGGTTTCGCCCAGTTTGCCCGGCGCAATGAAGCTGATCGTGTTGTGCTGGGCCACGGCCATCTGGTTATAGCTGTTACAGGCAAAGGCAAAGGCGCTGTCGGCCAAAGTGAAGATATAACCGCCATGACAGATTTTGTGGCCGTTCAGGTGGTTTTCGGCCACGATCATTGAGGTGACCGCAACACCCGGCGCGATTTCATCCAGCGTCATGCCCAGCCATTGCGAGGCGCGGTCGCCGGTCCACATCGCCTGTGCGGCCTTTTCGGCCCGCTGTTGCGCGGTAAGTTCGGTCATCCGGTATCCTGTCCTGTTTGTCAAAATGGATTGCATAAACCGACCGGTTGGTCAATAGTGCGATGAACTCCGGGAGGTGCCAATGACACGCATGCAACTGAATTCTTTCGCCAATGGCAAGTGGATTGCCCCGGCCGGCACCTTGCGGCCGATCTATTCCGCCGTGACCGGCGAACAGATCGCCGAAGCCGGGTCTGACGGGCTTGATTTTCAAAGCATGGTGGATTTCGCCAAACGGGTTGGCGGACCGGCGCTGCGCGAGATGAGCTTTCATGACCGGGCGAAAAAGTTAAAGGCGCTGGCGCTCTATCTGCAAGAGCGGCGCGAGCAGCTTTATACCCTGTCCTATATGACCGGCGCGACCTTGCCCGACAGCAAGATCGACATTGATGGCGGTATCGGCACGCTGATGGTCTATGCCGCGAAAGGGCGGCGCGAAATGCCGGACGGGCATGTCTATATCGACGGCGAGGTGGAAAGCCTGTCGCGATCCGGCAGCTTTCTGGGCCAGCATATCTGTACACCCTTGCTGGGGGTTGCCGTGCATATCAACGCTTTCAATTTTCCGGTCTGGGGGATGCTGGAAAAACTGGCGCCCAGCCTGTTGGCTGGCGTGCCGGGGATCGTGAAGCCGGCAACGGCAACCGCCTATCTGACCGAGGCCTGTTTTCGGATGATGGTGGACAGTGGTATTTTCCCCGAAGGCGCGTTTCAATTGGTTTCGGGTGGCACCGGTGATCTGCTGGACCGGCTGGGGCCGCAGGACACGGTCAGTTTCACCGGTTCGGCCGACACCGCGCTGATGCTGCGGTCGGCCCCGGCGATCCTGCGCAACGGGGTGCGGTTTCATGCCGAACAGGATTCCCTGAACGCGTCGGTTCTGGGACCTGATGCGCAGCCCGGCACGCCGGAATTTGATTTGTTCATCAAGGAAGCCCTGCGCGAGATGACCGCGAAAGCCGGGCAGAAATGCACCGCGATCCGCCGGATGATCGTGCCGCAGGCGATGGTCGCACCCTTGGGCGAGGCATTGGCGGCCAAATTGGCCGAGGTGCAGATCGGTGACCCGGCCCTGAAAACCACGCGGATGGGGGCGTTGGCCTCGGACGCGCAAAGGGCCGATGTGCTGGCCAAGGTCGCGCTGCTGAAGGACGAGGTGACGCGGATATTTGGCGATCCGGCGGCTTTTGCGGTGGACGGTGCCGATGCCGCCAAAGGCGCGTTTCTGCCGCCGATACTGTTGCGTTGCGATGACCCCGACGCGGCGGTCAAGGTGCATGAAGTCGAAGCGTTTGGGCCGGTATCCACCATCATGGGCTATCGCGACATCGCCCATGCGGCGGCGTTGATGAACCGGGGCGGCGGGTCTTTGGTGGGGTCGGTTGTCACAAATGATCCGGCCGTGGCGCGCGAAATCACTCTGGCCTCGGCGGCTTGGCACGGGCGGCTATATTTCAACAACCGGAGCTCGATGGCCGAAAGCACCGGGCACGGTTCCCCAATGCCGCATATGGTGCATGGCGGACCGGGCCGTGCCGGTGGCGGCGAAGAACTGGGCGGCATTCGCGGTGTCTTGCATTACATGCAGCGCACGGCGATCCAGGGCACGCCCGATATCCTGACTTCGGTCACCGGCACCTGGGTCAACGGGGCGGCGGAGAAGACCGGCCCGAAACATCCGTTCCAGCGGACCTTCAACGAAGTGCAGATCGGCGAAACCATCCAGACCGAACCGCGCGTGGTGACGCTGGCGGATATCGAGCATTTCGCCAGCTTCACCGGCGACACATTCTATGCCCATATGGACGAGGCAGCGGCAAAGGCCAATCCGTTCTTTCCCGGCCGTGTCGCGCACGGCTATTTGCTGCTGAGTTTCGCGGCGGGCCTGTTCGTGGAACCCAATCCGGGCCCGGTTCTGGCCAATACCGGTTTGAACAGCCTGAGCTTTCAAAAACCGGTCAGTCCGGGCGATTCGATCCGGGTGCGCCTGACCTGCAAGCGCAAGACGGCGCGCACGGATGAGTATGGCGAAGTGCGCTGGAACGTGACCCTGTACAATCAGGCGGACGAGCAGGTGGCGGAATATGAGTTGCTGACCATGGTGCAATATCACCGCTAAGCGGTTCGGCGCTGCCGCGCCGGGATATTTGCGGCCAAATGAAGCTGGGGCGATTCCCTTTTGATTGCGTCTGGCCTAGACTGGGGGAATGGACGGCGCTTCTGACCCTCTGGAACCTTTGATTGCGCGATTGCACAGCGATGGGCGATTGCGGGTCTGGTCTCTGGTGATCACGATTTTCGGGGATTCGATCCAGCCGCGCGGCGGTCGGGTGTCATCGGCGCGGTTGCAGGACATATTGGGGCGGCTTGCCATTGAGCCCGGGGCTTTGCGCACCGCGATGTCGCGCCTGACGAAGGAGGGCTGGGTCGTGCGCGAGCGTGAAGGGCGGCGCACCTTTTACCGGCTGAGCGAAAAGGGCGTTGCCACATTTGGCCCGGCCACGCGGCGGATTTACGCGCCGGTAGAGGTGCAAAAAAGCCCGGGCTGGGTTCTGGGCGTGGGACCTGCGCGGGGCCGGCTGGACACGGATATTCGCGAAACAGGCGGTTTTGTTCTGGGCGGGGGCGGCTTGTGGGCGGCTTTGGATGCGCCCGGTCCCGATTGGTTTGCCGCGCGCGGGATCTTGACAGTTTCCGGCACATTGGGGGCGATGCCCGAGACAATCGCTGCGGAACTGGCGTCAAGCGAAATACGCGCGGCCTATGAGGCGTTCATCGCCGATTTTAAAGGGTTTGACCCGGGCGATCTGCCCCCGCTTGATGCGCTTGCGGCGCGGATTCTGATGATCCATCGCTGGCGGCGGATTGTCTTGCGCGCTGCCGATCTGCCGGCGGCGATTGCGCCGCGCGAGTGGCCGGGATCCACATGCCGGGACCTGGTGGCCCGTCTTTACCGGCAGATGTCTGCGGGCGCGGATCAGTGGCTGTCAGCGCCGGTTGCCGGTGGAATCACGGCGCTGCCGCCGCCGGATGCGGCCTATTTCGCGCGGTTTCAATCTTCCAGATAGGCGAAGGTGCAGGTTGCCGTGGCGGCCAGTTTGGTGGAACCTTTGGCGCGGAACTCGGCCTTGGTGACGGCCATGCGGCGGCCATTGGACAGGGCCTCGACCGTGATTTCGACATCGCCCAGCATCAGTGGCCGCATGAAATGTGTTGTCATATCAACGGTTGTACAGTTGCGAAATCGCCCGTTCAGCCCGGACAGGGCCAACACAGAGGCGGTGTCGGCGGCCGAGGCAACCGCCTGACCGCAAACCACGGCGGGGCCATCGCCGCCGGTGCGGACAAGCGCAGAATTTTCCGGTAGAATGAAGGTCGCACCGGTGGCGGTTTGCGCCAGAGGTGTGATCGACAGGGCCTGTATCCATGGCGCGAAAATCTCCGCCAGCAGGGCCAGCATTTCGGGGGGGCCAAATTTGGTCATGTATCCTCAATCCACAGTTAATGCGTTACGAAAAAATCGTTGATTTTTGATTTTTCGTAACATATACGACTGCAAGTGTAACAGGAGAATTCACCGATGTATTCCCAGGGATTGATCGGGTCGGACAGTTCGACCGACGAAACCGAAGACTTTCTGACGGCGTTCCAAGCGCGTATTGATGCCGAGGAAAAGATCGAGCCGAATGACGCGATGCCCGAGGGTTACCGGCGCACCTTGATTCGCCAGATCGGCCAGCATGCCCATTCCGAAATCATCGGCATGCAGCCGGAGGGAAACTGGATCACCCGCGCCCCCAGCCTCAGGAGGAAGACGACGCTGTTGGCCAAGGTGCAGGACGAGGCGGGGCATGGATTGTACCTTTATTCCGCCGCCGAAACCCTGGGCGTCAGCCGCGAAGAGATGACCGAACAGTTGCTGGACGGCCGGGCGAAATATTCCTCGATCTTCAACTATCCGACCCTCAGCTGGGCGGATATCGGCACCATCGGCTGGCTGGTCGACGGGGCCGCGATCATGAACCAGAT